>JAGQKG010000013.1 GCA_020430245.1 Nitrospira sp. | reverse complement strand
CAGAAGGGGCCGCCCCCCAAACCATCCGATTCCATATCCAAAAGCTCCTCCAAGCACAGAGCCCATTGTCGCAACCGTTGCGTACCACCAGCCCAGACTTGGATTGCCAAGAGTCAGTGCAATGACTAATACATCAGGAGGCAGTGGAAAAAATGAAGATTCAGCAAAAGCGAGACAGAATAAGGCAGGAACTCCATAGGGAGAGTCGGACCATGATAACATCCACTCGTATAATTGTTTGCCCAATTCCATATTTTCTCAATAGATATTACTGGTGCTCATTTCCTCATAAACATCTGATTTATATAGGAGATCATCTACCTCTCTCAGAAATCTTTTTTGGTTTTCGCACGGATTGTTTTGTGGCAAACAGAGCCTTCTCCCAACCCTTAAGCGCCTGCATCGCAGAATAATCGGTCAGATCCAAATGAAGTGGAGAAATTGAAACCATATTATTGGAAACGGCATCATGATCAGAATGCTTCCCTCGAGCCCATGACTCTCGTTGTCCTGCAATCCAAAAATATCGATTGCCCCTAGGATCTGTCTTTTCGACTACGGGATTGAGATAACGTCGCTGGCTCAAACAAGTCAGTTGGATGCCGGCAATATGCTCCAATCGACGACTCGGAACATTCACGTTTAATATGGTCTCTTCAGGAAGCCCACATGCTAAAACACGTTTGGCAACCAAAAAGGCAATATGGCCTGCGACGACATATTGGCATTTTGGTAGGTCTTCCAAGGAAATGGCAATGGAAGGGATACCATGAAGCATCCCTTCAATGGCACCGGCAACGGTCCCGGAATTAGTAACGTCATCACCCAAATTCCAGCCATTATTGATACCTGATACCACTAATTTCGGCAGGCAGGACTGTAAAAGACTACAAACAGCCAGGGTTACACAATCTGCAGGAGTGCCATTGACCGCGTACCACCGTTTTTTAAGATTACGGAGACGCAATGGTTTATGTAACGTCATTGACCGCCCGACAGCATTTTGTGTTTTCTCCGGGGCCACCACCCAAATTTCCCCTAACGGGCGAAGAGCCTCAGCTAACACCTTGATGCCAGGAGCATGTATTCCATCATCATTGGTAATTAGGATGATGTGCCTGGAAGAAGAAACGACCATTTAGACCTTTTACTTTATCAGGTGCTTGTGATAATCGACAGCCTTCTCATTTCTCAATCCTCAATTATTCCTGATGGCAAAGAAAAGCCCGTCCCAATTGTTCTTGGGACGGGCTTTTGGTCTTCCCATCTTGGGAATTTACTAAACTTAAATGCTCTTCATAAATTGAGCCACCGCTGCTGGATCAACTGTTCCCATAATATGAGACTCTGGAACCGTGTTCGACTTCTTACCGGTTAACCCACATTCCACTTCATCCGTAATCATCTCAACTGGCATAGACATTCCACCGTAGACATGTGGACCAGCCACAATTTTTGCGTTGGAAAACCCATAAATTGCCGTAGCCACATCCTTAGCTAACCATCCGACATAATTAAACTCGGGAATGACAATAAGCTTGGCTTTCCCACACAGCTCTCTTAGTTCATTTGTTGGGAAAGGTCGCAAGGAGCGAATCTTAATCAATCCTGCCTTAATCCCCTTTTCCTTACATTGGCGGACCGCTTCGCGGGATTGAGCCGCTGCACTCCCCGATGCAATTAGGAGGACATCTGCGTCTTCCACATCCTGAGCTTCCAACAACCCATCCATATATTGATTAATATATTTCCGTGAACGTTCCACGCCAGCCCATACTTCCTGCTGCCACACCGCGTGAATGTTGTAGGCCATAAAATTGGATTTTTGAACGGGAGCATCACGAGACAATCGAGCTGGAGGGTTCTCCGCATCCAAGACCGGTACCGACCCTCGGTAAGGATCTCGACCTGGGAGCTTAAGACCACGATCCGGCATCGCACAATATCCCCGAGCATGAGTTACAAAAAAACCATCACAGCAAACACCTACGGGGAGCGTCACATCATTTTTTTCACTGATAATAAAGCCTTTCATGATAAAATCGAACAGGTCCTGTTGATTTTCAGCATGAAATACCAGCATTCCGCTGTTCAAAAGATAGGCAATTTCAATATTATCGGGTTGGATTGCCAGCGGAGCATTGACAACTCTGCATGTAAACATGCAAACGGCAGGGAGACGGTGACCAGCCCACGAGACGATGGGCTCAAGACCTCGTAATGTCCCAGGACCAGCTGTGGCCGTAAAAGCTCGAACACCTGCGCGCGAAGCCCCGGCAATTGCCGACATGACGCCATATTCTTCTTCACCCCGATAGAATTCCTTCACATACCCTTCCCCATACAAGACCCCAATTAATTGCAATGTTTCGCTTTGTGGGGTAATGGGATAGGCCACAGACATATCCACATTTGATCGCCTCACCGCCTCTTTCGCACATTCACTCCCGGTAATAAACTCCCGCTCACGAGGAGCCTCAAAAAACATATATTCCGGAGAAACTTCCCTCTGGCGTTTGGCATCTCCATGAGGGTCTTTTCTTCCCTTTGAGCTATCAACGGATGGTGCTTCTGGCGCACTGGTAATTGGATCACCTTGGGGATTTGTTTTAACTTCCGATTCAAGAGCTTCGCTCATGGTTTTACCCCCTTATGACTGAAGTGAAAATTCAAAAACTTGCTCATGCTTCTTTTTGCATATGTTCAGCTTTATGGCCAAACGCTGCCGCGTTTCCATCAACAGGACTTTCTATACTGAAATCCAGGGGATTGGTGTGAGTTTTGCCGCCATGGACTCTTGATTGTAATCCAGTAAAACGAACATTATTGCTATCTTCTGGCAATTTAATCCCCATTTCTTCCCGCACCCTCTTAAAGACCGCTGCGGCCCTTCGGATCTTTGCCGCATCAGAATCTCGAACGGTGAACATGGCATCCTCATGTCCTTGTTCCGCGCAAATAGCAGAAGTCCAGCAGTTGGTTCCGGCTCGAATCATCTTGAGGGTCAAATTGGCATAGTGACAGTGCACACCAATAAAAATACAGGCTTCAATCTTATTCCCCCAAATAGTGAGATTGGGATGATTAGGGTTGATGACTTCTTCTGGCTCAACCTTTGGATACTTTGGTCTGTAGTCTGGCATTGGAATTATTAATACATCAGGAATTTGGGCCGCTAACTCCAAAACCGCCTTCGCCTTATCAGCAGCATGGTCGTTCCAAGCCCATAAAACCATCGGCCCAGGGAAGATGGTGGCATTTTTCCTTGTGAACATCGAATGCGCCATAGCTTCCATAGCTCGTTCTTCCTCAACAATATGCCCGAATTTGAGGCCCATTCCCGAGTCTGGGGGAAGTACACCTAGCTCTGCAGCTGATGGAGGATGGAAACCTTGTGGCCCTGGAGCCACGATTGCTTCTTCTAACTCTTTCGTTAATTCCACGTTGGACTCCGATTGATGAGTATGAAATAACTGGAGAATGAAAAGGTTTTGTCAGATTATCCCTTAAGCGGACTAGCAAGGACCGCTTTGGTATTTTTTTCCAAGTAGGAAATATTTTCAGTGAGTGCCGCATCTCCGATTTGATCGATCATTTCCATTTTAATAGCATGATGCTTGGCCATGTTGTCACACACCCAAACGCATTGTGCGCAACCCTTACAACGATCTACGGCTACATAAGCCGATCCGTACTTTAACCCCCTGTCCTTTCCCGCCTCCGTATCATACTGAATCGTATTGGCTTCTGGACAATATTGGGTACACAACTTACAGCTGGTTGCAGCACAAATATCTATATCTATATTCGCAACAAGATACATCGCTCTCCCCTTTCAATTCCCCCGTTTTTAGACCGAAGCCTTCGCTGCAGCAGCTGTTTGGTCGGCCATTGAGGAACCTCCTGCAGACCATCCATGCTCGATGGCATAATCCCACGCCGCTTTCACTACGGCCAAATTTTTCTCAATGAGCTCTGCTTTCTTTTTAAACTTTCTTTCCACCACACTGTCCAATGCAGCAGTTCCACCTGACACCACAAATCCTTTTCCGAGAAATCGATCTTTCACCGCTGTACCCGTAGCCTCTAAGTCTGAAAGCCCCGTAATGGCCCCGATCGCCCCAACCATCGCCATATTGGTGGCCAAATCAATTCCCGCCACATCTAACGACATCTGGGTAGCTGGAATGTAATATATTTTCGCATTGAGGTCTTTCAATTCCGCAGCTTGATCCGGATCAAGATTCATCGGTGTATTGCTATTGATGAGAACGACGCCCTCCTTTTTTAACCCATAATAAAAAGGATTCGTGTAACTCTTTCCATGAGTGATGCACTGTGGATGAAAGACCATGAGAATGTGGGGAAAGGTAATTTCTCCAATTTCATATATTGGCTCATTCGAAACACGCACATAACTTTCCACAGGAGCCATTCGCTTTTCAGACCCATAAAACGGAACGATTGTGCTCTCCCCTCCAGCATTAATGACCGCTGTGCTAAAGATGTGGGATGCAGTCACCACGCCCTGACCACCAACTCCTGCCATACGAATGTTATAACGAATAGCCATTTTCAACCTCCATTTTCATACCTTGTCAAGGTAAGGGTAGTAAGGGCATCCAAACCAAGTATACAAAATCTTAGGGTAGATCATTACCCTTTAGTTACTGCAGCCGCAGGCTTCGGGAGATATTCTTTGTACCCATACAATTCCCCTAAATACTGCTTGGCTTCGTCTGTAAGATATTCCGAAAATGCATAACGATCATTCTCGACATCTTTTGCATCTTCCATAACTTTATCTGTTGGAATTGCATATTCAATATTACAGGAGGTATAGGCTTGGATATACGTTGGACCCACTTCCCGTGCAATCAAGACCGCTTTTTTAATGACACTTTCTACTCTTCTTGGGTTATTGGGAACTACTGTCGCCACATACGCACACCCTGCAACCTTGGCCATTCCTAACATATCCATCTTTTCAAATTTTTTCCCTAGAGGGGCCATCTTCAAAACTTGGCCCTTGTTGGTCATTCCACTTTCTTGACCACCGGTATTTCCATACACTTCGTTATCCAACATGATAGTCGTAAACTTTTCTTTTCGAAACCAGGAATGCAAAGTTTGAGCAAAACCAATGTCTGCCATTCCCCCATCACCCGCCATTACGACAACATCTTTGGGACGATCTCCAAATCTTAAGCGAAGCCCACGAGACAACCCACTGGCCACTCCATTTTGATCGCCGTAATTTCCATAGACAAAAGGAATAGCTGCCTGAGAAATAGCTAGTCGCCCGCATCCAGCCGTCCCAACTGTAATCGTATCTTCTGGATTAGGAAATGCAATCATTGCCAAGCGGATAAACAACGTCATCGCGCACCCCGCACACATAGGATGTTCCTCTAGGATCTCTTTAAACGTTCCCACTTGCGAAACCGAGGTCTTTTTTCCAAA
Source organism: Nitrospira sp. (assembly GCA_020430245.1). Lineage (GTDB taxonomy): Bacteria > Nitrospirota > Nitrospiria > Nitrospirales > UBA8639 > Nitrospira_E. The sequence goes on along the minus strand of JAGQKG010000013.1, from coordinate 29,056 downwards.
TGGACCATGTTCGACCATATCTCTATACTCTTTTGGCATAAATTTTCCGAAACCGGGCGTGAATTTTACATAATCGAGACTCATATCTGGCCTCCTCCCTGGTTAAAAACAAAAGTAACCATTACCATTGTTGTTTTCGTATTCAAACTTATGCTAGGTAAAAGACCTCAGCGAAACAAGAAACTAACAAAGAAAATAAATTATTGTCAATTTAACTGGTAGACTTCAATTTCCAATTCATACCTTCCTGGAATGCCCTAAGCATTTCCTAAATATTTTTCACAAACAAAAATACCCAACACCTTCTAAGATTAATCTAGGCAATTATTTTAGAGAATTCAACACAAAAGAAGGCCTACCCTCTATAAAAGAAGACCCAGTCTAAAATCAAACAGCTTAGGTCTTTTGTCCCTGATTTTTCAAAAGAAGGTGGAAGTTGAAGTGTAGACAGACATGACTAACAGGCCTGATAGATGACTGAGGATTCTCCCAGGCCTGATGATGGGGAAGGCTAATCTAAAATGTAATGGATAGGATCTACAACTCTATCATTTACGGCCACTTGATAGTGAAGATGGGGTCCAGTCGAAAACTTCCCTGTACTCCCAACAAGGCCGACAAGATCGCCTCTATGGACTTTGTCACCATATTTCACATGGATTTTGGATAAATGCCCGTACGTGGTCTCGATGCCGTACCCGTGGTCGATGCGAATGAACTTTCCCATTCGACCGTCATAGGCAGCTACGACAACTTTTCCCGCTGCGGGTGACCGAACCTCGGTACCAGTAGGAGCACCGATATCAATACCCGCATGTAAGGCTTTTTTACCGGTAAATGGAGAAACGCGAGGGCCAAATTTTGAGGTTAAAGCACCTTTAACTGGCCATATGGAAGGAATTGAGGCCCATTGATCAGCTTTTTTCTGAGCTGCAGCAGAAAGTTCTTCCAGAATTTGGCTTTCCAATTCAGTTTGTTGATTTAGCCACTCCAGCCCCGCCTTAATCTCGGTTATTTTTCGATCCATGGTCGAATTTACACCTGAGACCTCTGGGGAAATCCTGGCATTTTCGACTGAAGGCTTTACCTCCCAGGAGGCCTCCTCTTGCAACCCATCATATGGCATCTCCTCAAAAGGCAATTCTTCTCCTCCCTGTCCAGGAAGACCAGAAGGCAACCCCTGAATCTCATCTGCCTCAAGGCCAAACATGGTCTGAAGCTTCCGATTGAGAGTCTCTAACACCAGCATCCGCCTTTTCATTCCATCTACTTCTGTAGAAAAATTGCTGGTTCGAGCCCGTGAAGTCGTGAGTTCTTGTTTTATTTCTCCTAATTCACTGAGTTGGCTCCACTGGTAAACATAATGCGCGATAACCCCGCCCTGAACGAGTATCAACATTAACCCCAAAATCATTCCGTATTTCACAAGAGACTTTCTGAATTTTAGGCGCCAAGGATTTGAGCGAGCTCCACGAAAAATTATGACCGTCAATGTATCTTCAGACTCTTTCATAATTCACCAATAATTAAAAAATTAGGAGCATCAAGGTTTTTATTGTTGCAAATATTAATGGCAAAAACACTTTCCCTTACTCTTCAACCATGCCTATTCGACTCTTGGTTGAGTCTCGAATCCAGGTTAAATACTCTTCGCTCCCAAGCTGAATAGGAAGAGCAATGATCTCAGGAACCTTATAACTATGATGGGCTTTCACCATAGAAATCAATGGATCAAACTCCTGCCTCACGGTTTTTGCCAGTAGCAAAAGTTCCTGCTCCTCAGCAATTTGCCCATCCCATTTAAAAATTGATCGTACGCCTGGGATAATATTGACGCAGGCAGCTAATCCGTTCTCAACCAAAACCCTTGACAGGCTAGTAGCCTCACCTTCAGAACTTACGGTAATCAGTACAACAATTTCTTGCATAAAATTAGCACGAAATGCCTGAAATCATGCATGAAAGAAAAAGATCTCATGAATTCATGAGAGACGACAACGAATGTCCTTGTAAGATATCAGTGTTTCCTAATCATTATCGGCCGTTTTATCAATTCCTGAAGCTTAAAATAATCTTCTGCTTGCCAAATATCAACCCGATATTTCATATTTTTGTTTGATTCTTCACATGCCAATAATTTCAATTACTTAGCGTGGTATCAGCCGACTTGGGTCCTCGTTGGCCAAGCCAATCAAATCTGCAACCGCCGGTTTTAAAGCTTCTTGCATGGCCTCAGGATAACTTTCGACAGCATTCTCAAGACCATAATATGGACTATCAAGCTGCTTCCCCTCAAATTCCATCGTCATATTCCATAACACCTTCGACGGTTCATTTAAAGGAGTCAATCGAAGATCCAGCTCCAGAGCAGTGGTGGTTTCACTCATGGGAAGGCCTAACATCCAAAAAACGACTCCCACTGGAGCGAAAAGATACGAGTACAATCGCCGGTTCCAGTCAGTGGAACGGAGACGCCCTCGAAAGGCCAGATCTGCAGGCTGCTGCCCTTCCTCTTTGGCAAAGGTAACCGAGGAAAAAATTTCCGCATGATTGAATTCCGCAGCGATGGATTGAGCAAGATCATTAGTCGGATCAAATTTGACGACATCGACTTCTTCAGGGTTAGGTACGGCCTCAGGTCGTTGATACTTTGTGTCCCCGTAGGGAACCAGGGGAATAGCGGCTTTCCAATATTCCTCTTTTACCTCATTTCCCCTCAAATCTTCTAAGGGAAGTACAATGGCTTTGGCCGAAATTGGCGAGGACGCTTTTTCATTCAGAAATGACCCCGTAGAGGCTGGGGGGTATTGCCAATCCCGTTTTCCAAGACAGCCTGTTACGGTAGAGAGACAGAAAAATACCATTACCAATACAGACAGATGAATGCGAGATACCCCCATGTAAATGCTCCTTTCAAGTTTGTCAGTGCTATTGGCATAAAACCTTGGATCCAGAAAAATTTCTGGCAAGTTCCTGAGGCTTCCATCTCTTTTCTTTCAAAAAAAGATTCTTTAACTTCCTTTTCCCTTTACAGTGCGCTTCTCCAACAACCTAGTAAAACGCCATACATCTAGCAAGTAGAATTGGGAAAGGCAACAATACTTTCCCTCAGTAAACTTTCCATACCTTTTGACATCAGCCAGAGGTCTCTTGGACGAAAATAAGGGAAGAGGATTTAAACCTATATCAGCATAACCACGTCACGAAGGGAAGCCTCCTGCCAGACCAAGATGTTCCTGAAATTCTGCATACGAACGAGCTACGGGGAATTGAGGAAATTCCTGGATAATCGAATCAGGAGGGCAAAAGAAGAATCCGGCGTCGGCCTCCTTTAACATTGAAACATCATTATAGGAATCTCCGCCCGCCAATACTCGAAATCCGATACCCTTCATCGCGCTGACCGCCTGTCGTTTTTGATCAGGTTGGCGCAAGAAGTAATCCGTAATGAACCCATGAGAATCAACTCCCAACGTATGGCAAAAAATCGTAGGAAATTGGAGTTTCTTCATGAGTGAACCTACAAACTCATAATATGTGTCCGACAATATTATAATTTGGCATCGTTCACGTAACCACGCAATAAAATCAGGAACTCCAGGGAGGGGAGAAATCGTGCTGGCAACTTCTTGAATATCACGAAGAGTTATGCGATTCACTTTCAGAACTTCCAATCGTTTTTTCATTAAGACATCATAATCCGCAATATCTCTGGTGGTCAGACGTAGCTCTTGTATACCCACTTTATCCGCCAAAGCTAGCCATATCTCAGGAAATAACACCCCTTCCATATCCAAACATGTGACAACCGGTTGCACCATTAAGGCCTCTTTTCGTGATTAATTTTCAAAAAATGTTAACAGCAACCAAAAATCTCAAACGATCATAAAAGAATACCTGGGTTAGCCACAACTGGAAAAATCACGGGATGCTCAGATCCCTTTAGATGGCTGCTGTCACTCAAAGAAAATGAAACAGAGGTGGGAATAATTAAAACAACCCAAGAAGATCTTTCGGATTTTCGCAAAAAAAGTCAGGACGTAATGCTGCAACTTTTTCCCGGTTACCATACCCATACCCCACGGCACAGGCTCGAATGCCCGCCGCCTGGGCTGCTCGAATATCATTCGTACTATCCCCAATCATCACCGTCTCAGAGGAATCGACGCCCAACCCCTCCAGTGCCCGCAGCAACATCACCGGCTCTGGTTTCAATTCCATCGTATCCCGAGGAGCTTCGACATGATGAAAGAGATCCTGTGCATGTAATCCATCCACAATTGAAAGGGTATACTCCAGGGACTTGTTGGTCACAATGGCTTTTCTTCGGTCCTGATAGTGATGAAGAACTTCCCAAATCCCAGGATAAAACCGTGTGGTTTCCACGCAATGCTCCAAATAATGTTTTCGAAAAACCTCCAAGGCTTTTTCATATTGATCAAGATTTTCTTCCCCAACCGATAACCGCAATAGCCGCTTCACCCCATCACCCACGAAACTAAAGATTTCTTCCCGCGATCGTAAGGCCAACCCCAAATCTTTCAGCGTCAGGTTTACCGACGTGGCAATATCTATTTTCGAATCGATCAAAGTCCCATCAAAGTCAAAGAACAACACTTCCGCACGCCAAGTAGTCATTTTTGAGCATCTTTCTCATTATTAAGCTTTAATTGTTGTATTAACGAATTGAGCAGTGTTTTTCTTTCGGGCATAGATTCATTGACCTCCGCCCAACGAACAAAGTCGACCAGACGTTGACGGCCCACATGTGGAGGCAATTGAGGCCCAACAATTTGCCACCGATCGCCAACCGCCTTCAGTTGAAAATACTGTATTTCTCGGTGAGAATTTGGCACAAACGTCACGCTTTCCCAATGCATTGTTCCTAAAACCTCAAACATCACGGGAATTTTGGCATCTAATACACCCAAAATTTCCCATTGCGACACGTCATCAACAACCTCATATTGAGAAATCACGACTACGTGTCCCCAGACCGGTTCTTCCAGCCAAGCCACAAATGGCCTCACCACCTGCCAGGAATGCGCCTCCAACCGAACGCCTTTTTTATCTAGGGAAAGATATTTCTGTAAAATTTTGGTGGGATCTTCAGTGATGTGACCGCTAATGGCCTGAAGAGAGCTTGCACCGAACACCACAATACCCAAAACACACAGTAAGATCCGCATGAACCACGACAACAGGCTCACAATGAATTTGGGAATGGCGATTGAGCAATAACCACACAAGAACCACTGGAGAAAAAGCCACTTATCCTTTAAACAGGATAACCAGAATTATTCCCAAAAGTAGCCAAAGCGGAATAGACAACATTAAACCCCAAGCCAACCCTTGGGCTGTTTTTAATCGGCCTTTTAAGGTTTGTTTTTCCAACGCTTTCGTTACCCGTAACCTTACATCTTCGAGATGGAAGGGTTTGGTAATATAATCATCAGCCCCACGATTAATAGCCTCCACAGCTGTCCCAATAGAGGGATGCCCAGTGATCATCAGAAAAATTACCTCATCGTGTTTACCGTCCCGGATACGCCTCAATAACTCCATTCCATCCATATTGGGCATAATCAAGTCAGCCATAATCACGTCAAAGTCACCCTTACGATATTGCTTCAAAGCCTCTTCACCATTTTCGGCCATCACGACGCTATAACCCAATGATAGCAAGAACTCTGACAAGGCTTCCCGAACCCCCTTGTCATCATCCACAACCAAGATGCGCTCAGCCATTTCTTTCCACCTTTTCCTTCATCAGTGAACACCATCTAAAACGACAAATCTGAATATTGAATTCAGGGCAGTTCGACCACCACTACATCCGGCGGAACATCGAAGGTGAGCTGACTGGACGAAAGGCCCGTATTCGCTTGAATATGGTCAAACATCACACGGGAGATATTCCCGCTCACCTCAAACAAGGTAATACCCTGAATGAAATACGTATCAGGAAAGAGCTTGAGTACAATTTTCTTGATAGTGGGAGGGGTTTGGCCAACAGGCTTAGGGACTAGGGTGAGACTCGGGAACTTTTCCTCACCCTTCGAACCATCTACAGATTCCAGAATCGTAAATTGCTGAGCAAGATTTCCTGCTCCCTGCAAAAGAGCTAGAGGACCCTTGGACGCAGCCATTTGCGTAAGCGTCCCTTTGACCACCTGCTGATGCTCAGGGACATACATCATCACCCGATCACCATTCACATAAATCTGCTCTTCCGATGGGTGAAGATAATCCCATCGAAGCAATCCAGGTTTTTTTAAATAAAGCCGCCCTGAAGACGTAAACCCAGTCGTAAATCCCTCAAAAGTGGTTTCCTGAACAAAGTCAGCTTGCAAATCCTTGGTCTGAGCATAACGAGCATCAACTCTCCCAACGACTTCCTCCATAACGGAAGCAGATGCGGCCGAAGTATCGGATACATGCATCATTACCAAGCAAACGATGGCTAGAAAAAGGGCCGGCCGCAGGAACAGCAGTAGCATCATCCTATCTCCGCAATGGCGTTACTTCGAGCGAGGACCTCTCGTCTCCCATCACGCCCTGGGGCACTCACCAGGCCTTCTTCCTCCATTTGTTCAATCATCCGGGCTGCCCGTGGATATCCCACCCGTAAGCGACGCTGAATAAACGAGGCTGAGGCTTGTCCAGTGGCCATCACCAATTCTCTGGCCCGCTCATAGGTCTCATCACGTTCCTGTTCATCCACCGAGGATTCTTGCACGGACTCCAAGGCCACCGGGTCATAAACAGGGGTAGCTTGGGATTTCACCCATTCAACTACTCCACGCACTTCCTCATCCGAAACATAGGGACCATGCAGCCTGTTAATTCCACCGGTGCCAGAAGATAAAAACAGCATATCACCTTTTCCCAAAAGACTTTCTGCTCCATTCACATCCAAAATGGTCCGGGAATCAATCTTGGAAGAAACCTGATAAGCGATTCGCGCAGGAAAATTAGCCTTTATCAGGCCAGTCACGACATCAACTGATGGTCTTTGCGTTGCCAAGACGAGATGAATACCTGACGCACGAGCCATTTGGGCGAGTCGGGCAATTCGATCTTCAATATCCTTAGGAGCCACCATAATTAGATCGGCAAACTCATCGATGACCACCACGATGTAAGGCAACAGAACCCGCTCTTCCTGTGAAGGCTCCAACAGGGGGGCCCCTTCCTCCATATTCATCGATTGGCCTTTGCTCAGTTTTTTCACGGTTCGAAGTGGAGAGCCTGTCACCTGAGAATCGGTAACTTTTTTATTATAGGCATCAATATTTCGAACCCCCAATTCCGCTAACACCTGGTAACGTCGCTCCATTTCTTGGACGACCCAACCAAGCCCACGAGCCGCTTCTTTGGGGTTCGTGATAACCGGGCGAATAAGGTGAGGAATCCCATCGTACACCTGTAATTCCAGCACTTTGGGATCAATTAACAGGAGTTTCACTTCATCGGGATGGGCGGTAAATAGGATATTCAATAACAGACAGTTCAGTCCGACACTTTTTCCTGACCCCGTAGCACCCGCTACCAATAAATGAGGCATGGTACGGAGATCCACTACCACCGGGCGCCCAAAGATATCTTTCCCCAAGGCCAAGGCCAGCTTGGAGCGAGCCCGCGTGAAGGCCTCCGATGTCAACATTTCTTTCAACCCAACCGTTTCGCGCTGAGGATTCGGCACTTCAATCCCCACGGTGGATTTTCCTGGGAGTGGGGCCACCACTCGAACTTTTAAGGCTTTTAAAGCCATGGCCAGATCATCAGCCAAATTCACAATACGGGCGACTTTGATGCCCGGACCGGGAGCAAACTCATACATGGTAATCACCGGGCCGGGATGCACATCCGTGACGCCCCCATCAATCCCAAAACTTGCCAACGTGTTCACAAGGACTTCGGACTGAGATTTCAAGACTGCATCGGTCTGGTGAGCCGCCCGCGCAGCATGAGTGTCCAGCAGATCCGTGGGGGAAGGCATTTGATAGGACTTTGAGATTTTCTTGCGAGAGATAAAAGTGTCATCGACTTCCTCGATGAGTGGGAGAGTGGGCGCTATCTCGATTGTGGCTGGGAGGTCATCTCCTTTGACCTTGCATACCTTGGATTTGGGTTCCAAACTTTCCAATACCATCGTACCAATACCACCACGAGCAGCCAATTGACGATTAATCCGAATCGATTTATTCATTTTTGGCTGGGAGTCTGATACCCACCAGTCTCGTTCCCTCACCGATTCCACCACGGTATTTTTGAGGCGCCCGATGAAATTCAAGAGGGTTCGAGCAATCTGCCCAATCGATACCGGCACGAGCAAAAGAAAGGCAATCAGTAATAGTGCCCCCAACATGATCGTGGCACCCGTAACCGCCAGATAGGACCCGAGTCCGGCCGCTACCCATTCCCCCACAATTCCACCCTGGCTTACCCCTAAGACATTCATCTCGGATGATGCTTGAGGCCCGACTGCAAATCGAAGATGGAGCAGTGCGCTGAAAGATAGAACACCAAGTAGCGATCCTAGACAACTTCCAAATGTAATACGAAGATTTTCGCCCCATAGGACGCTCAACCCCAACAGGATAAGCAAAAATGGCACCACATAGGCTCCCCCTCCCGCCATGGTTAGGAGAGAAAACGCGAGAGTAGCCCCAACCAGGCCCACAGCGTTTTCGGGAACGGAATTTGAGGAAGGGTGCTCGGCAAAAAGGGTCGTGTCGGAAGGCGAAAATGTTGCCAGACTGAGCAAACCCAGGATACCCAAAGTAGCGATTAAAATTCCCACAACTTGTGTGGTTAAGACAGAAAATCCCTTGGGTTGATCTTTTGTCGGCTTGCTCTTTGAACTAGGGAAGATACTCATCAAAAAATCCTACCATAAGTGTTTATATCGAGCAAACAACCCTTACGCATATGACAAGGCATCCCAATATCCTGGAGATGTTAAAAAGCGGAGGGCAGCATTGGGTCATTGAGTGCCTCACTTAAATGCTGAAATTCCCCCACTGAAAGCGTTTCCGCTCGCCGAGTCAACGTGATACCTGTACGCTCCTGAGCCTTTTCTAAGCAAATCAAAGAAAAACCTGCACCTCGTAATGAGTTGAGGAGGGTTTTTCGGCGTTGTCCAAATGCCGCCCGCACCACCAAAGCAAACGCCTCGGCTTCCTGACCAGAACAGGGTTGAGGAACACGAATGTCCAGCCGTACCACTCCGGAATCTACATCAGGAACGGGGCGAAAGCATGTTCGAGACACGAGGAAACCGAAACGGACCTCTGCCAAGCGTTGTGCCATGACCGATAGAACTCCATACTCTTTGGTATTGGGTTTGGCGGTTAATCGCCTGGCGACTTCCAGCTGCACGGTTAAGACCATTCGACGGATCTTGGGCCGAGCTTCTAACAACCGAAACATAATGGGCGTCGAAATATTATAGGGCAAATTGGCCACCACCACTGCAGGCTCTGGAAGTTGATCGAAGGGATAGCAGAGTGCATCGTGCTCCTGAATAACAAGGTTCAGGCATCCCACAAATTCCTCTTTCAAGAAATTCACCATCCGGGGATCAACTTCCAAGGCTAACACCTGCTTCGCCGATTGGCACAACAATCTGGTTAACGCGCCACCACCCGGTCCAATTTCACAGACATAATCATCAGGATGAAGGTCGGCTAAATTAATGATTTTTCGAAGCGAATTGGGGTCAATAAGGAAATGTTGACCGAGCCGTTTGCGGGGATAAGGAGGAAGTGGTGCCATTATAGGCGGGGAGACATGAGATATGTCAGACCAGAGAATCAAGGGCCAGCGGCATCAGGGGATTCCGGTGGTCTGAATGTTCTTAACTAATTTCTTAAGATGCCGACGGCACATGTCCACTTCATCGGCTAATTCATCAAACACATCACCCACAAAATAGGTGGTTTCCAGCCATTCCTTGGTAATGTGCTGTAGATATGCCGGACTCACGTAGGGTTCTAGGCCATCAACCACTTTTTTTTTCCATTTCGTGACATGATCTTTTCCCTGCACTGCATTGAGGGCCTTCTCGGCCTGAGAGTGAATGATGGTGATTTCCTCTATTTGACTTTGAATATAAGCCAATAACTCGGAGGATTGATCGGTCATCATTGAATCCTTTTACACCAAAACGGGTCAGATGAAAATGCCGGACACAAGAATCCTGCCGGCACTACACCATACTTTACCACACGATTAAACCGCACTATCGTCACCCTTCCCCATTGAAAAGGTCATGCCAACTGTAACTCGATGCCCGGCTACATAGTCAGAGACGTACATGCGTTTTTTATTTTCGGGCTGAATCTCCAAAAGATTCAAACTTCCCTGACCAGTTTGGACCCGGATAGCCTGTTTCGTGACGGCAGTAATGGTTCCTGGAGACTGAGGAGTGCCATGGGGAGAGTGCCGCATATCTGGCTCATGATCTTCAACCTGGACTTTCCAAATTCCCCATCGTTCATCCTCCAAGAAAGTATACACGCCAGGCCAGGGCGACAGCCCCCGAATGCGATTGGCAAGGCTTCGCGCCGGTCGATCCCAAGACATCAACCCATCTTGTTTGGTTAAGATGGGCGCCAAAGTCGCCGCCAAATCATTTTGGGGTAAAGGGGTTATTATGTCCGCAACCCATCCACGCAGAGTCCGGACCAGTAGGTCTGCGCCAACCTGAGCCATTCGTGGAGCTAACTCTCCTGAAGTCTCCTCCGCGCCTATAGGAATCACTTCCTGTTGAAGAATGGCCCCCGTGTCCATCCCTTCGTCCATGAGCATGATCGTCACCCCAGTCTTCACCTCTCCCTGAATCACGGCCCATTGAATGGGGGCAGCGCCCCGATACTTCGGGAGTAGGGACCCATGAACATTCAGACATCCTTTCGGGGGAAGATCAAGAATAGGTTTTGGTAAAATTCGCCCAAATGCGGCAACCACCACCACCTCAGGATCCCATGCTCGAAGAGTTCCCAGAAACTTGGGATCCTTCATTTTTTCAGGTTGCACCACAGGAATATTTTGTGACAATGCAAGTGCCTTTACCGGCCCAACTTGAACTTTTTTACCACGCCCACTCGCGCGGTCAGGCTGACACACGACACCCACGACAGAAAATTCTGTCTTCAATAACTGCTGAAGCGTAGGAACCGCAAAGGTCGGTGTTCCCATAAACACGATACGCATGACTCATTTCCTTAACACCGGACAAAGAAGAAAATCAATTTGAACAGGATAAAGCTTGCCGACTCTTTAGAACAACAACTATCCAGTTTGCGTTTTCAAATCTCTTATACGGCCACGCCCACACGCATTGACTCCCTTTCAATTACTGTGATAGAAGCCCACGCGGGGTCGCATTCTGACTGATACACTCGACGCCTTAAATTTAGGAAATGGGTCGCGAGCATGGGTGGACATAGCCATTGGTCAACAATTAAACGCCACAAAGGCGCCCAAGATGCCAAGCGGGGGAAAATTTTCACGCGCGTAATCCGCGAAATTTCTATTGCCGCGCGCAGCGGCGGCGATCCAGACGGTAATCCTGCCTTACGCCAAGCCATTGCGAAATCCAAGGAAGTGAATATGCCTGCCGATACGGTCAGACGGGCTATTCAACGAGGTACCGGGGAACTTCCAGGAGTGCAATTCGAGGAATTTATGCTGGAAGGCTATGGACCAGGAGGCACCGCACTCCTTCTAGAAATTTCGACCGATAAACGAAATCGAACGGTAGCCGAAGTTCGAAATATTCTCACCAAGAACAATGGAACGATGGCCGAAGCTGGCGCAGTCGCTTGGCAGTTCCAAAAAAAGGGATTACTGGTAATAGAGAACCAGTCGGTCACCGAAGAGCAACTTTTCGATCTGGCACTGGAAGCCGGAGCCGAAGACGTGAAACAAACTCCCACCGGATTTGAGGTCATTTCGGAACCAGCAAATTTTGAAGCCGTCAAAGAAGCAATACAGAAGGCTCAGATTGAAACCAGCCTGTCAGAGCTGACCTTTCTCGCACAAAATCACATTCAACTTGAAGGCAGAGATGCAGAGCAAGCCTTAAAGCTCATGGATCTCCTAGACGAGAACGAAGATGTGGCCAAGGTCCACGCCAACTTTGAGATATCTGACGAATTGATGGAGAAAATGGCTGCCGAAGGTGCCTAGGAGCCTGTCCAATATTAGATCGTTCAACTGCGGGGGGACTGGACTTGTCCAGAGTTTCGGTTCTCTTTCCTTCAAAAGCTCAAATAATCGCCTCAAACGTTCCAAACGCCTGACTCAAACCAACAGATTCTCGCTATGATCGCTAATCTCGGACAGGCTTTCTGCCTTCTGGGCTCTATTCCGTTTTTCCATGGCATTATTTTTTATATCCACCACTCTACCTCTTCACATCCCTACGATTCCTTCGCCAATTTGAAGAAAAGTTGAGTTTCGCACAATCATGATCGCCTCCCTGTCAGGAACCCTCTTTTCAAAAACCCCACAAGACGCCGTAATTTCTGTGCAGGGCGTGGGCTATCATGTGTTTATAGCCCTTTCTACCTATTTCACCCTTCCTGAAATCAATTCTGCAGTGCACGTTTTTGTCTCCACCCACTTGCGGAATGACACTATTCAGCTTTTTGGGTTTTCCACCACTGAAGAGAAACAAGCCTTTTCACTTCTTACCACTATCAGCGGGGTCGGACCGAAGCTCGCTCTAAGTGCGTTATCGACCCTTTCCATCCCTGATTTGTGTAAAGCAATTGAAACCAGTGACATTGAAATCTTAGGTTCCATCCCCGGAGTTGGGAAGAAATCAGCGAGCCGAATCGTTCTGGAGTTAAAGGACAAAACCCATCGGATCATGCTTTCAGATTCCCACAAACCCTCACCAGCCCCAACAGAACCTGCTAACTTTCTCCAAGAAGAAGCCGCCTCCGCGCTGATTAATTTGGGATATCGCACCCCAGAAGTCAAAAAAGCCATGAATTTCGCCACCGCTAAATTGGACAAAACCTACGAACTCGAAGATCTCATCCGCATGACACTCAAAGAATTGGCCAAAGGTTAATTAAAGGGGTCTCATTGACAGTCTTACAGATATTGGCCTCGCATGAATAGAATTGACCAAGGTCCACGTTATTGAATTTTTCCTGAAAAAACTGTGCTCAAATTGTGATATCAGGGATAGGAAGGCGAAAGGGGTTAAATTTCGAAAATCAAAATTATTCAGTTTGGGCATAAGAAACCAATGCCTAATAGGCCACGGCATTAATCCGTAGAATTCACTCCGATCTTTGCCACACCCAAGGGGCCACAGACAAAGATTCAATCAGTTCATAAAATTTTTGAGTTGATAAAGTTGAAAGTAAAGAAGGTTGGCCTTAAAACAGGCTAGAGAGTTTCACGGATCTTTTGACCCTGGTAACCGCTTTCGAGAACGCGCTTAAAAAACCGCAACACATCTGCTAAATCAAACCAAAAGCCGCAATTGATACATTTCGCGTTGAACCTTCGTGACACTCTGGTGTACTGACGTTCAACTAACATTGTCCCTTGGCATCTGAGGCACGTCATATCGATACAGCCCTACTCCTGAATAAAATACCCAGGGTGAGTGGATAGGACAATCCCTACCTTACTTTCCCTCGCCACTCCCAAAACCAATCTTCTTCCTGAGGAATCCCAGTTGCCTAACGAAGTCGATTTAAAATAACTGCGACACAGCCAGCAAGAACGCCACCCCCAAAAATCGTCAGCCCCATGGAAAGAATCCCTTCCCACGTTCCAGTATGGGAGGAACCATAAATCAGGTCTCTCATTCCTCCCTGAACCAGCAAGACGGCCAAGGTCAACAGAGACCCCATTCCAAACCACCAGCCAAAAGTTCGCACATTCTCCTCACAAGGCTGAATCACGCTTTGGAACGGCGTTTTGCCTCTTTCTTAAAGGCAAAAGTACTGTATCCATGGCAGAAATCTGGTGTCAAGAATATTCCATTTGGAGAAACATCAAGAGGGAGTGGCGGGAGGTTGGCCCTTCCGGATATTCAACCCATGATGTAAAAAAATGGAGACATTACTCGAAGCGTTATTCACAACCGCCAATCCGGGTTCTTCCCCCCGATTAGTTGCAATCGATAGGGTCGTCAATGCAAATGGGGCATGCGGAGTGGGATAATCTCTGGGCGGATATTGAAAAGTCCCATCACCTTTCCCAAATAACAATGAAATACTCCCGGATTGAATATTGGCAACGGCCACATCCGGAACTTTATCACCGTCAAAATCCTGAGCCACCCCAAAATTTGGACCGGCATCACCGCCTGATTCCTTTCCCTCTTGAAAAGTCCCGTCTCCGTTTCCTAAAAATACAGTGATCGTATTCATTTCACCGTTAATCACAAGAAGATCCAAGGCTCGATCAGTATTGAAATCCGCAAATGAGACCCCCAGGGGGCGCTTGCCAGTTCGATAGTCAGTTGGAGCTTGGAAGGAGCCATCCCCTAATCCCAGCCAGATCGACACCGCATGACTCATGGGCCCTCCATTGGTCACTGCCAAATCCAAATGTTTATCCCCATTCAAATCCTCAGTGGCCACAGAGGTAGGCGTATCCCCATATTCATACAAAGGCCCCAACCGAAATTTTCCGTTTCCCATCCCCAATAGAATTTGAATTTTGTCATTGCGGAGAGCCACCGCTAAATCAGGAAGAAAATCTTCATTAAAATCGCCTGTAGCAATACTCACTGGTGTACGATGAACCAGGTATTGGGCCCCACGCAAAAACGTCCCATCGCCTTGTCCCAAAAACACAAGAGCATGATTGTCTCCTGAGCACGCCACGACGAAATCCGGCACGTGGTCAAGATTAAAATCATCAACAGCCACATTTCTCGGCTCCTGACAGGCAGAAATCGTTTTTTGGTCCTGAAAACTCCCGTCCCCCTTTCCAAAGAGAAGGGATAGCGAATTTCCCTGAATATTGCTGGTGATCAAATCCGTAAATCCATCGCCGTTAAAGTCACTTGCTCGGATTGACGTAGGGTTTTTCCCGACTGGAATGTCAATGTAATGATAGATCAGATCAGGAGGATGGTACTCCTCACGTGTAGGACATCCGACTAAAGACAGCATGGCCAAAAGGCCCAGAGGAACACCAAGTCGAGCCCACAAGGATGGAATGGAATACAATTCTTCTTGCCTTTCTCCAGAATATGATTGGTGGAGAGGGTGCGAATATAGATAGATGCAGGATAAACCATGCCCAGCGCCCCGAGTATACGGATTTCCCCAAATGATGTAAAACCGGCTAGTAGTCCGAGATATCTCATCTTTTCTAACAAGATACAAATTTTCCATTGGTTATTTTAAAAGGAATGACCATAACAGACTGGATGACAGGACTCCCTTTATGTTATAGAGATTTTTTGTCTTTTTGTCTGTTTTTAAGGAGGAAACCATGGCTGAGGAAAAGCAGAAAATTGATCTAAGCATGTATGGGGTAGCCGAAATCACAAAATGGTGCATTACCCGTAACAACGGACGGATCCCAGGAGCCGATACCGCAGTCTTCAAGGCACTTCAGGCTGCACTGGCGGAAAAGCCAACTACAGGAGATTATTTTACGCTGGATCAATTTTGGAAATCACGGAAAGTCTTCGAATTTACTCAAGATGAGGTAGCCGTGGTTGATCGATGCCTTTATGATCTTCCGAATTTTGACGGCGCTCAGCTACCTCAAATTCGTTACAAATTTTGGCCAGCCGCTGTCTGTCAAAACTAAGATTGTATCTTGGCCCCATGCCCTCATAAGTACATAGTGATTTCTTCTTCGATTGCTGGTCTGTAGGATAATTTTTGTCTCCAGGCTCCGGATTGCGACGACGAGGCCTCTCGACGGCCAAGATCAAGATATAGTTGGACGGCTCATGCCGGAAATTCTGGTCTGAACCCGATATTGGGATTACGCGCACCTGATAAACGTGGTGATGAAAAACCGCCAAACCAAAAATAACTCTTTGCAACCATAATCGCTAGAGTAATACTCCCAGACGCCACATGAGTGGACCCTATTTTTTCTTACAGTGGCCCCTTACCGTTTTTTAAACATCTAGATTATTCCCACGATAAAAACTAAAGATAGCTTGCTTTTCCAGTGAAAATTCCCCAAACAAACTGGGGGAATCTTCAATCGTGTTGTTTAATTTCAATTGCGCATATCTCCCCTCACCAAGATGGGGTATGCTAAACCGTTTTTATGAATTATGGAGGAACCCTTGAGACTCGAAGCGAAGGGGAAGCTCACCCTTCTCCCTGAAGTAAATCTAGGGGAGAGAAATCATCGGTCAGAATTTGTCCGGGAGCCAGTATGACCGGCTCCTGTGACATGAAAAATGCAAACCCTTCTGGCGGAAATCGATCATGATTCATCTGACGAGCCAGGACATCCAAAAAATGCGAATCTCGCATAACGGAAACAGGTTTCCCACCAAAAAAAATCAGGTTCACGGATCCTTTTTTTGTATTTAACCACTCAGGACCCGCAACACCGTAGGGCACCACTTCAGGAAACGCCAGTTGCATCGTACTCAATACCGCTTGTGCACGGCGAACATTCGCGGTCGAACCGGACGACGCCAGATTCACGGCCACCGCACCTTCAGGGTGCACATGTTTCCGTAATTCCTCAAAGAATTCCTGAGTCGTCACATGGAATGGAATGAGATGCCTGGCAAACACATCCACCCATACCACATCATACTGGAAAGGATTGTTTCGTAAAAACGTGCGAGCGTCTTGCACATACACATGATGGTTGAGCGGTGGGGTATAATCAAAATACCGTTCTGCGGCTCTGACAACAGACGGGTCCATTTCCACGACATCCAATTCCAAATCCGGCCAATTCTTCCCTAGCCACTTTGCCAATGATCCTCCGCCATGGCCTAAAATCAACCCTCGCCGAGGACTCTCGACAAGTGGCAAAACCCCCATCATCACTTGGCTATAGGGCAAGGCAAGGGATTCCGGCGTCGCTTTCCACATCACCGCATGAAAGGTATTGTCCAAAATGAGATAACGAAATAAATCATTTTCACTCACTCTCACCTGCTGGTACGGGCTATCTTCCTGATAAATAGCCGGTGGTAAAATGCTGACTGGATGAAAACCCAGCCAGGTCATTCCAGCTACTCCCGCAAGAAGCATGGCCTGTAGGCTCGGCTGGAGTATTCCAATTCTGAATGTCCACCATAGGCCAAGACATACCTGGACCACGCCAAGGATAGCGACTAAGGTAGTACTACCCAGCCAGGTTAAAAGATAAAAGGACGTTCCCCAGGTCCCGATAAGGCTCCCGATAGTTGAAACCGCAATCATGCCACCGGTATGACGCCCAAGATGTCCCATATCCCCGATAGCCAAACGCAAGAGGGCCGGGAGAACGCCGCTCAATCCAAATGCCGGAACCGCCAACAGCACACCGGCCGCAAGACATGGCCCCCAGCGAGGATCCTGAATCCATTGGGACACTCCAAAAACTACGGGCTGTCCAACCCATGCCAATAACAGGGTCCAAGTGCCGGACAGCAACAACAGCCCAGCCAGCACCCTCTGAGGAGCAAATCGATCAGCCAGCCATCCTCCAGCAGCATACCCACTGCTCATGGCAGCCAGGACCACCCCGATCAGCCCGCCCCAGACAAATAGTGAACTTCCAAAAACCGGCGCGAGAAGTCGGCTTCCTAAAATTTCCAGCGCCATCACCACCGCACCGGTCGAAAACGCGGTTACAAAACACGTCCATCGTGGCAGATTGGATTGAGTCAACGAAGATCTTGGCATAAGATGGAGAACTGCATGAACAAAAGGGAAGTGATGCTAAAGCATGATTTAGAGGGTGTCAATTCAAGGTCCAGTAAAAACGCGCGCATTCAGGTTCTGCGTATGGATCCTGATCCCCTTTTAAAGAGAGCAAGACAATCTCACCCTGAAATCTGACAGGGTGAAACGATTTAACCCTTTCCGGTAACATTCCTATTCGGATGTCCCAATCAGCTCAACCTCCCCCAGCCCCGTCATCTCCTCAAGGAGAAACACATCGTATTAGCCGTGCGGCCGGGCTGATCGGCGGAGCCACTTTCCTTAGTCGGATCCTCGGATTTATTCGAGATGTCACGCTCGCCAATTTGTTTGGCGCCAACGCTTCAGCAGACGCCTTTTACATCGCCTACCGAATTCCCAATTTGTTACGAGAACTGTTTGCGGAAGGGTCCATGTCTTCCGCCTTTATTCCGGTGTTCACTGAATATCATTCGACCCGCTCCAAGCAGGAAACCTGGGAGCTAGCCAGCGCAGCATTTACCACGCTCCTCACGATCGTGACCTTCGTCACCTTAATGGGCATGGTTGCCGCACCGGGTCTCGTCTGGCTTCTTGCGCCAGGCCTCCATGGAGAAGCGAATCAACTCGCCACGACCACGCTCCTCACGCAGATCATGTTCCCCTACTTACTCTTTGTGAGCCTTGCAGCCCTGGCCATGGGAATACTCAATTCCCTCCATTCATTTGCCGTTCCTGCCTTGGCCCCTGTCTTTTTCAATCTGTGTGTCATTTTCTTTGCAGTGACCATTTCCCCGTTATTTGATCAGGCGATTCTGGCTGTGGCCATTGGCATTGTGGTGGGAGGGCTCGCTCAATTCCTCATGCAATTACCCAGTTTACACAAACATCATTTCCCCTTGTCCTGGAATTTTCATCCACGCCATCCCGGAGTGCAGCGAATGGGCTTTCTGCTCCTTCCTTCCTTGCTAGGATTAGCTGTGACCCAAATCAATCTCACCGTCAGCACGATTTTAGCTTCGTATTTTCAAGGGGGCCCCACGTATCTGTTTTACGGGATGCGCCTCATTCAATTCCCACTAGGGATATTTGGTGTGGCAATGGCCACAGCCATTTTGCCAACGTTGTCCGGCCAAGCAGCCCGCGGAGCCATTCATGAACTACGGGAAACGGTAAATTTCGGGTTACGCATGGTGCTATTTATCATCCTTCCATCAATGGTTGGACTAATGCTATTACGCATACCCATTATTCATGTGTTTTTTGAGCATGGCGCCTTTTCGGCTATAGACACGGTTGGAACCGCATCCGCCCTTCTCGGGTTTTCAATTGGATTGTGGGCGTTTGCCAGTTATCGAATTCTGGCAACCGCGTTTTATTCCCTTCAAGATACGAAGACACCCGCCATTGTGGCTATCGTGTCGGTTATCCTCAACGTTGGTCTGTCATTATGGCTTATGCAATGGTTTCAATACACCGGGTTAGCCCTGGCGACGGCATGTGCCGCAATGGGGAACACCCTTATCTTACTGACCATTTTAGGGAAGCGCCTTAAGGGATTACTGTGGAAGACACTCGGAAAATCCCTGGTCCGCACAGGAACCGCTCTTCTCCCTCTCATCGCCATTTCCGTCTGGATTTCAGGATTCCCGCTATGGCAGACAACAGGACAGAGCCTGGAAAAAGTTGCCTGGTTGACTCTGGCGCTTGTTACAAGCACGATTGGATATTTTTCCGTTCACCACCTATTCAAGTCAGAGGAACTCATGCACCTGAAGCTCATGTTGCGACGAAAAATACGCAAACCACCTTCCACAGCATAAGCGTTCCAACTGACAGACATACCGTCCTCATGTCGGTCTGGGCGTGAGATAGGCGGTAACACGAAAGGTTTCATGATTGCCGTTATACAACGGGTCAGACAGGCTTCGGTCACGGTGGAGAACCAAGTCATCGCCCACATCCACCGGGGACTCGTCATCCTGTTAGGGGTCGCCCAAGGGGATACCAGTCAAGACGTGTCCTTCATGGTCGATAAAATTCCTCGACTACGAATTTTCCCGGACCCACAAGGGAAAATGACTGATGCGGTTCAAGACATCAATGGTGAACTTCTCCTAATCTCTCAATTTACCTTACTGGCCAATATCGAGAAAGGACGACGCCCAAGCTTTGAGTTGGCAGCACCACCAGACGTAGCACGCGTGCGATATCAGGAAATACTGGAACAATTCCGAGCCCTCAATCTGGCGGTACAGTCAGGAATATTTGGCGCGAAAATGGTCGTGGCATTGGACAATGATGGGCCCATGACCCTCATCCTGGACAGCAGGGCAGGCAAAGGAGTAAAAAAGGTTAAGAACCTTTTACATCAGGCCGATAGACACACATAGAAACCGACAGACCCTATCGAAGGGATATTCGGCGGAAAGAGAGGGAAAGGCGTTGATGACACAAATCCCTGAACAACATCCTCTAAGGCAGTTATTTGGCAGATTGACAGAACGAAACTTTTCCGAAGCATTGGGATGGCCGGATTTTCAAGTAACGGAATATGTTTCAAACCTACTCCTCGAATTTATCCATATCGACCAACTCTCCCGTATTAAAGATCATGAGGGAGAACCGGTCGAAACAGTGGTGGAACTTCTGTACGCGGCCGAATCCCATAACCAACAATCTTCCGCCGAAAAAGAGCGAGATATTCATCGTCACATTGGGGATCTGACCCTGTTCCTCGCCGGACTTTTCCCCGAATATTGCAAACGGATAAAATGCTCCGGGCTTATTCACCACAAAGATTTTTTGGTGGATTACGTCAAAGCCGGCAAACGCTCTTACAGCATTGTCGCTTCCCATCAAGACCTTTATGGCAAAAATCCACCCGCACTCTTTCAAACGCTTTCAACAAATTTCGAACTCTGTGTCGCGGGCCTTGGTTTTGTCCGATTGGACCTGAATCGTTTTCAGGATCCGAACCTGAACCAAGCACAAAGCCACCTCTTTCACTAGGCACTGGTTTTCCAAGCCATTCCCTGAGTCCGTTCCTCAATATTGTTATCCACTTTGCCCCTAATCGCTACCTCCCAAGATTATTCGGGATGGTCTGTCTCATCATCCACCGACTCTGCACAACCGAAACCACTGCTTAGTGAACATTAAAACGATAGATAGAACATCACTATCCTCATGGCCCCTTGTTTTTCGCTTGTCTTTTCCTTGATCTCATTTTCTCGTTCCGATTGACCTAATCGGGAGGACCGCTTCCGAATCAAAGGGAGGGAGGGAAAGCAATTTTCCCCTGACGCCTATTCAGATGGCAAAAAAATATACCGAAATGTCTATAAATCAGAAAACATCACGGATATATCCTCGTGTTCATGGATCCCGGTCAATGAGGACTTGAAGAACCTAGGACGCAGACTCTTTCGAAGCACTCGCGAGGGTCTTCTGCCCATGTGCCTGTTATGACACCAGAACTTGAACAGAAACTACAATCCTGCACAAGTCTTCCCAGCCCGACAAACGTCGCCATTCAAATCATCAACCTGGCCAGCGAACCGGAAGTCGACCTCTGCAGTTTTATCAGAATTCTAAATTGTGACCCGGCCCTGGCCAGTAAGATTCTACGAATTGCCAATTCTCCTTTATACCCATATTGCAAAAAAGTTGAAAGTCTTCATCAGGCAGTCCTGGTCCTTGGTCTCAACGCGACTATTTCTCTTGCCCTGTCCTTTTCATTAATGAAATCGCTACAATCCAGCCGCAGAACCGGCTTGGACTATGGGCTGTATTGGAAACGTGCCCTTTTGTCAGGAACAGCCAGCCGGGTCCTAGGAACGGCCTGTGGGTTGGTTGAAATTGAAGAGTTATATCTTTCGAGTCTTATGCAAGACCTGGGGATGCTCGCCCTCGATCAGGTATTCCCCGACCTCTACAATCCTCTTGACCTGGATCAAACATCCCATGCCAGTATCATCTCCCATGAAGACCAACTCCTGGGAGTCAATCATGCCGCCGTGGGAAGTTGGCTCCTGACGCAGTGGAATTTCCCGGATCGCCTCCGATTGGCCGTGGCCGGAAGCGACGACCCCTCTTACATTCCCCAGAGAGATGAACGAACAAAATTTGTCCGTTGTGTCTCGCTGTCAGGGAAAATTGCGGAAATTTTTTTACGCGACTCTCAAGACGCCTATCTACAAGGGGTCAAAGAGGATGCCTATACTTCCTTGAATCTCACCCCAGCAGGCCTTATGGACGTATTGGAAACAACACAAGGGCTTCTTCCAGAAACGGAGAAGATATTTCGAACTGACTTGCAAACATGGACCGAACCTCAAGCCATTCTGGAACAAGCCAGGGAGTCGCTTCTCCTCCGAAGCCTTCAGACCTTCAAGGAAGTTCAGGAGCTTCAACAGAATAATGCTGCTATGGAAGCCAAGTTTCACAATTTGGAAGAAATCCATCGACACGATCCCCTCACCGGGGCGTTAGCAAGAGCCTACCTGGACAAATACTTAGAAACCGCTTTTGAACAAGCTCTCGCCAACGAAGAATGTTTGACGCTGGTATTTGGGGATTTAGATAAATTTAAATCCATCAATGATACCTATGGTCATCAAGCAGGGGATGTGGTTCTTCAATCTACTGCCCATCTGTTGCAATCGAGTCTTCGCACAACCGATTCGGTCGGACGCTACGGAGGAGAAGAGTTCGTACTCATTCTGCCAAAGGCCTCATCGGCCACTGCCGTCATGGTGTGCGAGAGAATCCTTTCCGCGTTTCGTAACTCTACCCATAAAATTCCCGGAGACAACCGGATCACAATTACCATTTCTCTTGGAATCGCAACCCACACGCCGGATCACCCCTATCCAACTATCACCGATTTACTCCATGACGCAGATGAAGCCGTCTATTATTCTAAAACTCAAGGTGGCAACAGACACACCTTCTATGACAAAATACAAACTGAACAATCCGTTTGACGAATTTGAAAAGAAACTACGACTCGCTTCCGCGTTCTTTTGTTAATCCTTTGGCCCTTTGCCTAAGCCAACACCTATCCCCACACCGAGAGTCCTGATCCATGGGGGTGCAGGGTCACGAGAACCGACCCCCAGTCAGTCAATTTGCTTAAAAGAGGCACTCATAGAAGGATATGCATGCCTCAACACAGGGAATTCACCATTAGATGCTGTAGAAAGTATGATCCGCTACCTGGAAGAATCCGGGATGTTTAATGCCGGGCGAGGATCGCTTCAACAATTGGACGGGATTCAACGGATGGATGCATCGATCATGGAAGGGCAAAATTTATCGGGTGGTGCCGTGGCCGGATTGGAAGGATATCTCCATCCAATCTGCGCCGCGCGACGAATCATGACCGACACCGACCATGTGTTGTTAGTCGGCGAACATGCCAATCGATTAGCTCGTCATTTTGGTCTAGCCCGATTGATCCAGCGGAAGCGTCCCACTTCACTGATGAACAAGCGGAATTCACGAAACACAATGAATCCTAAATCCCAAGCTCTTTACCGCCAGTTAGGCTTGTATGACACAGTAGGTGCGGTCGCTCTGGACCGTGCCGGCCATCTTGCCGCAGGGGCTTCAACAGGGGGAGTTTCGGTCATGTTACCTGGCCGGGTTGGAGATACCTCCTTAATCGGCGCGGGAGTGTATGCCGATGATACCGCCGGGGCCATTTCCATGACAGGCTTAGGAGAAACCATCATACGAGCCGGCATGGCCAAACACCTAGCTATTCTGCTCGAGCTAGGCTGGACACCCATAAGAGCCGCCAACTATGCACTCAAAGCACTGGTCAGACGAATACAGGGGGAGGCCGGATGCCTCATCCTTGATCGCACTGGCAGATTCGCAATCCGGCATACCACCCCCTGGATGAGTGCAGGGTACTGGAACGGCCGTGGTACGCCTGTCGTCAAAAACCGGTTTCCCTGAATGGGGATGCAATGCCCTTTTTTATTGAAACGCTCAATCTTTAGCTGTTTATCAAGAAATAGCACCATATTTTCATTGATCATCTGAAACATGCGATAATTCTTGTAAGGAATCCAAAATATGGCTTCTTCCACTTTCCATCTCTCCATTCCGGTTAAGGATATCGAATCCACGAAAAAGTTTTACGTTGAAGGCCTTGGATGCCACTTGGGCCGCCAGTCTTCCCTCGCCGTCACATTAAATTTCCACGGCCACCAAATTGTCGCCCATATGACCGAGAACCTTGGCCCCCGACAAAAAGGAATTTATCCCCGACATTTCGGGTTAATCTGCAGGACGGAAGAGGAGTGGAATGAACTCCGTGACCGTGCCCAAACGAAGAACCTCACATTTTTTCGTGAACCCCGTCGACGATTTTCTGATACACCTCTCGAACATTCGACGTTTTTCTTGGAAGATCCTTCCCATAATCTGCTTGAATTCAAATATTATCTCAATGAAAATGCCATCTTCGGGGAAGAAACTTTTTCTCAAATTGGGGACGCCCACGAACGGAATGGCTAGGAGTTTTCCCTCGCCTGTCAGAATTCTCCGGGCAACACTATTTAAGAGCTTCAAGCACTTCCGAAAAATGCCCGTTAACTTTCACCTTGGGGAAGATTTTTCTTATGGTTCCGTCTTCATTGATCACCACCGTCGTGCGTTCAATACCCATATATTTTCGACCATACATTGATTTCTCCTTCCACACCCCATAGGCCTGAATCATCGTTTTGGATTCATCACTCAATAAGGGAAAGTTAAGTTGAAATTTATCGGAAAACTTCCGGTGGGACGAGACTGAATCCCCACTCACTCCGAATATGACCGCTCCGCTCTTTTTCAATTCCTGAATACCATCCCGGAACGAACAGGCTTCTGTCGTACATCCTGGGGTGTCGTCTTTTGGGTAGAAATACACAACCACTTTTTTCCCTAGAAGCTCAGAGGAGTTCACAATATTTCCAGTGTCATCGGGAAGGGAAAAGGCAGGAGCAGGATCGCCAACCCGTAGCTCACGGGCAGAAATTGTTGGGACTTTCCGTTGAACAGGCTTTTTCGTTTGAAGGGTGGATGCCCTTTTGATTGTTGATGATTTTCGAGACTCTGAAGCTACCCCCTGACCCTTTGGTGAGGAAGGTTTAGGTGTTACCTTTTTCTTAGCAGCGCCTTTTGGCTTTGCTTGTAACGGATCCTGTTTCCTCGGCCGGGCTTTTTTCGTTTTGGATGCCATAGAATCCTCCTCTGATGACAAGTAAGTAAAACGTGACGTAATAACTCTATCGCTGATTGTACAATGGATAAGAGGTTTGATGCCTCCATTTTTTCAAAGAAGCGGACAACATACCTCCGATTCCTTGTGAACGAAGAGATTGCGCATGGGGTTGATGTTTTCAGATCCTTTAGGCAGGCTATCCTGGGGCCGGGCCATCTCACTCGCTCGCATCTGACCTCCGTTCCGATGAACAACCAAGAACACATCCGGGGTGACTTGCCCAACACATGCATTCTCTCATCTGAGCCACATCTCGATGCCCAAATAACATGGTATATCCGCAAAGACAGGGCAAAAGGAGTTCACGCACTTCGGAAAAACCGCATTGTCCTGGAGCAGCGAACACTAAGAGGTAACCTCTTTCTTCACCCATATGAACCGTTACGTAACAACTCTGAGTCCTGGGATTTTAAACCCGGGCTATTTCTGCTGATGATTCACCCGCCTAAAGTGAAACGTTGCTAAAGGAAGAGACTCCCCCACGCCTTAGTTTTTCTAAGAGGCCAAAATAACAGAAAGGATCATGCCAACTGGGGTTATTTATTCCACACCGGAAGGAACTAACGCATTATCGTGTTTTCAAGGCATTCCCCCAATCGGGGAATTTGATGCGGAAGGCTTTCCCGGGGTTAGCCGATGGGCTCTTCAATTCAGAAGGAGGGAGAAGTCAAGGAAGTGTATTCACGGAGGCGCAATTCTAATGTTTTAATCTTTTCGTCCTTCTGCTTGAGATCCATAATCAGAAGATTATTCTGCACTTCGACATTCTGAAGCTCATTTTGCAGGCTTTGCATTTCCGGATGCACTTGGTCCAATTTATCCTTAGTGCTTTGTAATTCCCGTTCCAATCTTTCCTTCGTTTCCTGTAGATCACGGGTCATGGACTTTTTTGCTTTCTCCATTGTCGATAATTCATCTTCCAACGTTTTCAACCGGTCCTCAAGCTTCCTCTTCTCTCCCAGAATAGACTGAACGACGGTTTGAGCTTCTCCAAGCAGATCAGCGATATCTTTCATCTCATTGGTCCTCCCAGCCCACAAAAGATCCAAACGTCAACTTTCTCAGGGGCTTTTCCCTGTCATGTATCGGCCCATTTTTCTTCAATATTTAGGGACCTTTTAATTTTTGTTCAGATTTTCTTGTTTGATTCAATGGCCACCTGCCGACAAGGCCTTCCAGGAAACAATTGTCATATACCCATTTTTTGTTCCTTGCATCGTTTAAAAAAGTAACCATCAATATTCTTGACAAAGGTTTGTTGCGAATTTTATATTGCACATTATTCCTATCGTTTTAGTATGAATTAAAGAATGAACAGATTTCCCATTAAAGTCACCTACGGGATTATGGCCACAATCGAGCTCGCAAGGCATGACAGATCCATGCCCCTTCAAGCCAAAATCATTGCTCAACGACAGGGAATACCCTCTCGCTTTATAGAGCAAATCCTTCAGCACTTGAAACAAGCTGGAATCATCAGGAGCCTTCGAGGAGCCCAAGGAGGGTATACCCTTGCACAACACCCCAGTCAGATTTCCTTGGCAGATTTAGTCAATTCAATGAACGGGTGGGCGACAGAACCATTACTCCAACATGGGCACACCAATGGCCATTCGGAAAGCCGACAAGTTCCGAACGTCTTACTTTCAAGTATTTGGCAACAAGTTCAAGAGGCGGAGCAGGCAGTCCTTCGGGGCGTTTCCCTGCAAAAGTTGGTTGAACAGTATCACACGCTCGAAACCCAGCGCTGCGTGATGTATCATATCTAGTTTTCGCAAAGGATGAACCATTCCGACGATCAAACAGCAATGAGTGCATTTTACGCAAACCCTAGAAACTTATGACCCCTCTATGAGATTTGGAGAATTATCATGAGCACCTCACCGGTCACCAGCCACCCTCCTATTCACACGGTACCGATACCCCAGGAGATTCTTGAAGAAATAGAAACATTCGAAGATGAGGTCAATCGCCTGCAATCAGGTGACACGCCGTCCGACGTGTTCAAACCGTTTCGACTTCAATACGGCATTTATGGTCAGCGCCAAGCGGATGTACAAATGGTCCGGATCAAGATTCCCTTTGGAGGTCTTACCGCCAATCAACTCCGCCAAGTCGCAGACATTGCGGATACTTTTGCCACCGGCGTGGGACATGTCACGACGCGACAGGATATTCAACTGCACTTTGTTCCCCTCCGACACGTTGGCACGATCATGCGAAAACTAGCAGAAGTTACACTCACCACCCGGGAAGCCTGTGCCAATACCGTGCGAAACGTCACAGCCTGTGCCTTGGCAGGGGTGTGCCCCGGCGAAGTGTTTGACGTGACCCCCTACGCGAAAACCGTGGCTTATCATTTATTACGGAATCCACTCAACCAAAGTCTCCCCCGCAAGTTTAAAATTGCCTTTTCCGGCTGCAAACACGACTGCGCCCTAACCCCTATCCACGATGTCGGACTTCTGGCTGCTCGCAATTTCGAAGGGGCTCCGGGATTCAAAATGGTCGTTGGTGGCGGGTTGGGGTCTACTCCGCGCCTTGCCAAAGTGCTTCATGAATTTGTTCCCATGGAAGAATTGATCCCCGCCATCGAAGCCATGCTCAAGGTGTTTGATAATTTAGGCAATCGAAAAAATCGCAGCAAGGCCCGGATGAAATTTGTCATTGACAAATTAGGATTTGAGGAATTTTCTCATCGATGGAAAGAGACCTACGATGCCATGTTGCAATCCGGCGCCACCAAACTTGGATTGGAAACAACCCCGTATCCTGATGATCCTCCATTAGTGATGCCGACAAAATCCGGGAACGGCACCACCGCCAAGGGCAATGGGAACAGCCAATCCCATAGCTCATTACTAAATGGAGATGCTTCGTCGCAAGAAGCGTTCGATCATTGGTGCGCAACAAATGTGATCACCCAACGCCAGTCAGGATATAAAACAGCCGCGGTGAGACTCCCCTCGGGTGATATCACGTCGGAACAAATGTTTGCGTTGGCGGACATCACCGAACGGTATGCCAACGGAAACCTTCGTACAACCATCAATCAGAACATCTTGGTTCGATGGGTTCCCGATATCCACCTCCGGCACTTTTATGACGAATTAGCCGCTCATGGGTTGGGCGACCCTGGAGCTGAGGGCGTAGCAGATATCGTCTCCTGCCCTGGGACGGACACCTGTGGGTTGGGAATCACTTCCTCTAAAGGACTGGCACGAGCGCTGGCAGAGGTGTTCCCTGCCGGAAAAATCGCAGGAGACCTGGAAGGGGTGAACGTAAAAATCAGTGGCTGCCACAATTCCTGCGCTCAACATCATATCGCCACGATCGGTTTACATGGAGTCGGCAAACGCATTGGAGACCATGTCGCACCGGTGTATGAACTGCACCTTGGGGGACGGGTCAATGGCACAGCCAAAATTGCCCAACTCATTGTGAAGGTCCCTGCGAAAAACGTCCCTGCTGCCGTTCAGCATCTGCTCGATCTCTATCGCCGGGACAAACACAATGAGGAGTCCCTGTTGGCCTTCATTGACCGCACCGGGAAAATCCATCTAAAAGATGAACTGATCCCCTACACGATTCTTCCCACGTATCAAGAGGATCCACAATTCTATGTTGACTGGGAAAGCGATGAGGAATTTTCGGTCGAGGACCTCGGACCCGGCGAATGCGCCGGCGGCGCATTGGAGATGATCGACAATCGGATTCTTGAAGCAGAACAGGAACTGTATCAAGCACGCTTGTTGGCTGAAAAACACCAATACGCGTTTGCCATCAATAAAGCCTACCGGGCCGTAGTGGCAGGAGCGAAAGCCATCCTTGTCACAGAAGGGATCGATCCGAATACGGATGCCGACACCTTAGCGGAATTTGACAAGTTGATTGTTGCCAAAGGGCTCAT
>JAGQKG010000139.1 GCA_020430245.1 Nitrospira sp. | reverse complement strand
CAATGACTTCGGGTTTAATTGCAAAGCCTCATTGTAATGAGTCAACGCTTGGGCATAGTCCTGTTGCGCAAAGGCCACTTGTCCCTTCGCCATAAGGGCAGGAAGAAATTTGGCGTTCAGCGAGAGGGCTTGATCCAGCAAGGCCGAGGCCTGCTCTGAAGATTTTCCTTTTCGGAGCATGATGAGGGCTTCGGCGTAAGGCGCCACAGGATCCTTGGCATTGTGGGACTTGAGCACGTTCAAGACTGCGTCAGCAATGCTTTCCTTTTTTTGTTCAGCCAATGCAACCGCAATGGCCCCCATGGGACCCGAAAGATTATCCTGCAGTGAGAGCGCCTTCCGAAAATCAGCCACGGTTTCTGGTATCTTATTCAAGCCCAAGGCGCTAATCCCTCGATTGAAATAGGCCACGGCATAATCCGGGGCAATCGCCAACATTCTGGAAAATTCGTCGTAGGCCGCCTCCGCTTGTTCATTTTTCAAATACGTGGTGGCAAGGATTTCCCTTGCTTTGGCATCCTGAGGATTATGGTCCAGCAATTCATTGGCATACCGAATGGCTTCTGTCGGGTTTCCCGTTTTCAGATACAGCGCGGCTAGGTGTTGGCGAATGCGTTGCGAGCCAGGGTCCAATTCGAGGGCTTTATCAAATTCCCGTTTGGCCAGTTCAATTGATCCGTTGGCTTCATAGGCCATTCCCAACGTAAGACGGCCCCTGACAAATTGAGGATTGGCTCGAGTCACGGTCTGCAAATCCGGCAAGCTGTCATTGACCCGACCGGCTGCCAACAGTAACGCTCCCCGCAAAAATTGCCCCTGAAGCTGGGAAGGGTATGCCTCGACCAGTTGTTTGATAAGAGCAAGCCCCTCCTCGATTTTCCGTTGCCGCAAATATTCCTCGACCAATTGGTACCCCAGACTTTGATTCCCGGGTTTGAGACCATACGCTGTCTTTAAGGCCTGAAGGGCGAGGGCATCATTTTGTTGAACATGATAAACCTGCGCCAGAGCCAGATGGGGCACAGGAGAATTCGGATGCTCTTGAGCCGCCTCGTTAAACAACCGAATCGCACGATCCTGATGATGATCCACCATTTCCAATCGTCCCATAAGGAGCAACGCATCTAAATTTTTGGGCTCTCGACTCAACACCTGCCCATACCACTCTCGGGCATTGGGGTAATTTTCCTTGGCCAACTGGACATTGCCCAACTGCAACATGGTCAACATCCGTTGTGGATCAAGAGCTAAGGCCTCTTGTAGCAACCGTTCGGCTTCGCCTAAATTTTTGTTTGCCGCCAACTGATATTCGGCTTGCAGACTGAGTAGATCCACAGACTGAGGCTCAAGTGTTTCAGCACGAGTCAACGCATGATCGGCGTCCCCAAACCGTCGAGCGGCGAGGTATAAGCGCGCCAATTCCCGCTGCCCCTTGGCATGATTTGGGAACTGATCCACTAAGGCTTGAAACTCACCCAAAGCCATACCCCACTCCCCTTGAGCCATATACGCTAATCCCAGCCGCTCCCGAAGCTCTGGAAGGTCGGAGGCTTTTTTCACTCCAGCACGGTATTCGATAATAGCCGCATCAAGTCGCCCCTGCCCTTCATAGGAGAGCCCTCGTTCCAGATGAGTGTTGGCCGTGGTACCTTGCACTGCCATTCCAAGGCCACCAGCAATCAGACAGACCAGAAGCAATCCAACCCACAGGAAAGGTTTCCGATTTTTTTTATTCTGTCTTCGATGATTCATATCTCAGCCTTAGGTCTTCCTGACTCATCCCTGATTTTAATGGTCTCGTACATTCAATATCATTTGCGAATAGTAGCATTAGGCCAACCTTAAACAACAATCCCCCAACTGCTTTTTGGGGCAAGAGGGGGATATGTTGAATATCGAAACAACTATATTGCTATGTAATAATTTGTCTTTCGTCAGTTAAGACATCCTTTTCTCCTGACCTGATGCACTTCCACCGATTAATTTGCACTTTTTCAAAAACTCAAGCTTGGGCTCTTTTCCGGCGCGTGTACCAAGCTACAGCCGCTAAACCTAACGCCCCACCTAAAAACGTTGTGGGCTCTGGTGTAGGAACAGGTATCTTATCACTACCCACATTTGTTGAAGCCCAATTAACTAAAGAATCTTGGATAGTTCCATTACCAAATGTTGGGGCCACACTGGAGGTAAACCAAAGAATGGGTGATTCATACCCATTATCTAGGGGGCTTGACTGCCCCCAAGTCCAGGATACTTGCGTCCCATTAAAGCCACTATCAATGATAGGACTCGCATCCACACCATTACCGGAGTTCTCGGTGTCAACTCCTCCAAATACATGAGGGCTTGTAACATCAAGATCAGAAAACGTTTCGCCTACACTTAATACATTACCCGCAGTTATTGAAAAGTTTTTAATGATGGATCCGGTATCATTTTCGATTTGGTATTCATAGGTGTAAGTCCCACCGGACAAAGTCACCACCCAATCCACCTGAACATCCGTGCCCCCTGAGTTAGCATTAAGATTCGATATTCCCTTAATTGAGGTCCCTTCAGCCAAAGGTAACGACCCACTCAGGATAGGGGCTGCGAAGCTTGGCGAACCCAACGCCATCGCTCCCAAGCTTAATCCATAAATCACCATCAGACCTTTTTTGAAATTCATTTACAACCTCCATTGTTAGATATCACTAAATTTCTATTTTTTATTTTTGACTTTATCGTCATTAGCTTTTTCCTTGTTCCCGTATATCCGTAAAAAGCAAATCTTATTCCATACGGATAAAAATATTTTCACTCATATATTCAATGACTTTTGAAATTTCCATTCAATTCTTAAAAGGTGGTCAAAGACAATATCTTTTAAAATCATGAAATAATTTTCTCATTTTCACTCTGTTCCGTTTTTTCCCGAATTTCTCACGACCCTCCGCTTCTCATCCGAACCGATTACTCTTATTGTCAGATGTCAACCAATGATATGATCCCTTCCCACACCACCACTCGCCTTGCACGAAACGATCATCGGCCATATGTAAAAATGAAAAATT
The DNA here is from genome assembly GCA_020430245.1 of Nitrospira sp. Classification (GTDB taxonomy): domain Bacteria; phylum Nitrospirota; class Nitrospiria; order Nitrospirales; family UBA8639; genus Nitrospira_E. Next base: position 6,784 of record JAGQKG010000139.1, on the reverse strand, counting down.
GGTGTAAGGAAACAAATCTACCAGCCGCTAGCTGGCACCTTTTCCAATCAGCACGGCCGGAAGCGTTTGACCAACAATTTTTAAATCTCGCCCAAAGGACCAGTTATCAATATATTGCAAATCCAATTTCATCCATTCTTCAAAATTATGAATATTATTTCTTCCCTTCACCTGCCAGAGACCTGTGATCCCGGGTCGAACGCTCAAGCGTCGCTTTTGCCAAGGCTCAAATTGGGAAATCTCTTTTGGTAAAGAGGGCCTCGGCCCCACCAAAGACATATCTCCTCGCAACACGTTATAAAATTGGGGTAATTCGTCCAAACTCCATTTGCGGATAACCCTTCCAATGGGCGTGATGCGTGGATCCTTGGCGGCCTTAAACATGGGACCACTCATTTGATTCAATCCAGCCACTTCCTGCTGACGAGCCTCTGCATTCACCTCCATGGACCGAAACTTATACAACCAGAAAAGCCGGCCATTTAAACCGACCCGTTGCTGAGAAAAGAAGATTGGCCCAGGAGAAGTCAGCTTGATCATAATCCCTAACATCACGAACACGGGAAGGCATGCCACCAATCCCAACGAAGCAATGGCAATATCCACAAATCGCTTGAGGAGCCAAGCGCTCCCACCGATATATGCCGTTTGGTATGTGACCATTGGCATCCCAACAAAATTACCCAATTCCGCCTTGGCCAGAGAGAGCTGGAAGAGATCCGCTCCAATCCGCACTCGAATGCCTCTTGACTCACAGGCTCGAACAGCCGATTCAATGGTTTCGAGCCAACGCCGGGGGACAAAGAACACCACTTCATCAATGACGTGCTGATCCAATACCTCGGCGAAAGTATCCAATACTCCGATCACCCGACTGCCATTCACCTGACGCCCTAATAGGCTGTAATCCCAGTCAACATAGCCCTCGATTCTGAGTCCCCAGGCCGGGTGCTGATGCACGGATTCGGCAAAGGCTTTGGCCCGGGATCCCGTACCAACGATAAGCACATTGCGGTAGTTATATCCATGGCTTCGCAGCCCCACAAGCACCAACCAAATACTCAACCGCAAGCCAACCAATAACAATAAATTAACGCCGGCAAACGTAAGCAGAATCGTGCTTCGCCCCATTCGATCCATTTCCACAAACACCATCCAAAACCCCAGAATCAATGTGCCAACGGCAATGGCCCTCACTACCGGATAGAGTATCTGCATCAATTGCATCCCACGAAATTGCCCATACTGTGGATGCTTGAGCAACAACCAGGTCCAAACCAACGTAATCCCGACCAAGAGCGTAGCCGAAAAGCCGGTGGAAATTTCTGACTGTGCTTGACTCTCCCCTAACGGCCCGTTCACTACGATAACCGCCACGAGAAAAGACAGCACCGTCAAGAGAAGATCCAGAATGAGCAACGTCTTACGGAAAAGGGGAGTTCGCTCTCTTAACATGCTTGCAGACCAGTCTATTCGAATTTCTACTTCATCTCGCCAGGTTCCACATCGTGAACCTATTTATGACTCATCACACCAGCCAGAGCACAGTTATATTTCCCGAGCGTCTTTTTGTCTGTATCACCAATCGTCTTTCACCTCAGTGCCCCTTATACCTCTTTTTCAGATACAAAAAAATCTAAAAAACTTTCTCTATAATTCAAGAATCATTCGCCTTCTATTAGGCATTTTCTTTCATAATATTACGAAATTATTTCCCACCTGACTCTTTTGATAATGAATAAGGATTGCCGCCTTGCCTATGTACCGTCTTCAGGGCATCCACGGCAGCAGATTACATGACGTCCCTCATCACCACTTCAAACTTGATTTCGTTTTTACGTTCCCTCTTCAGGTTATTTCCCCCTTGTTGCCGATCAGTCTCTAATCATTGATCATCAGGTTACTCTCTCCTCATTGAGATAGGCATTCGCCATTAATGCCCCTAACCCCTTCCTCACAAATTTTCAGTTTGCGTTCCTTCCAATTCTTCTTTTCATCCAAGTATGATGGCCCGGGTGACAATTTCTTTTTTGGAGACTCCTGTGGATCAACCGTTAGCGGATCAGAAACCTTTCAACCCAACAAGCCCATTACCCTCTCATAAGACAGGGAGGAGCATGAGCATAGTCTTCCGACCGATCCTTGCCTTCATTCCCTTCCTATTATTTTTGGCACCCGCCCCCACGATGGCAACGCTCAGCTTCGAATCATCTCTTTATATAGCGGAAACCTACATCGACAATCTCTTCTACCGCGCCAATAACAAACGGCAAGACTTTGGGACGATACTCGGCCCCAATCTTTTTTGGCAGTTTCAAAATTCGGATGTGGTCCTTGGTGCAGCCTATCTGGGGCGGTTAGGCGTTTTCATCAATAATCCAAAAGCTAATAGAACTCTTCATAATATGAATCTGGTGCTGGATGTTCCTTTTCTGAATACCTTGCACAAAGGGCTGACGTTCAATATCGATGAAACTCTGCAGTTCACTCCCCAGTTAGATGCTTTTTCCGGTTCGGGAGCACAGGATACCGGAACGGCCTTCCGCAGCCCAGGCGGGAATCGTACTCGTCCTCCAGACGAAGGGACTCCTTCGCTCTGGGAAGGCGGAACTCAGGGGGTCTTTACCAATCGAGCCAATGCCTTGCTCAATCGTGCGGCGCTCACAGTTGGATATTCCTTGACCCCCCGACTGAATATTTCCATTAGCTATCGAAATCAATATCGTCGTTTTTCTTCCAAAGAATTCCAGGATTCTCTGTCCCACATCGGCACCGCTACCTTTGCGTATCAAATACGAGAGGGCACTACAATCACGCCAAGTTATCTCTATCGGGAAATTCATTTTATCGGAGATTCCACCTCCACTACTTCCGCTAATCGCATTTTTTCCCACTCGACACAACTCAGCCTATCGCATACATTCACTCCCTCCATACAAGGAACACTCAGTGGAGGAGTGGCATGGACCTCACAGCAAGGCGCAGAGGAATTTATTCCTGTGACCGGCGGTGGCGTCATACCGCAATCAGTTTCAGAACGATGGAAAACACGGTTTATTGGCTCGGCGAGGATTTCCAAAACCTATCGTGACGGACAAGTCAGCCTTCACGCAGGACAAAGCATCGGAGGGGGGGGCGGGCTGGCCTCACAGGCCACTCGAACACGGACCATTACGGGGAGAATTTCGCACTCCATGACACGGCGGTTGAACGGGTTTGGATCCGCCGGGTATGCCCAAAATGATTCATTAGAAGGTCAGGCCTTTAATACCACAACTTATCGTATTCAAGCGGGCCTTTCCTATGATATTCTCTCTTGGTTATCAGGGAATCTAAACTACTCCCACATCAAACAACGCTCCAAAGGCTCCGCCGCAACAGATCTCGTCGTCAACCAGGTGTTTCTCGGCATTACCGCGTTTGCGGATCCTTGGGTGCCAATTCCGTAAATTCCCGCAAATATCGTGAACCAGTTGTCAGTTTGCCCTATCTAGCGGTAATCACTATGGCACGATCACAGTATCTCCCGTCTTGAGAGTAATATTGTAGACGCCGCCCTCTTCCGAAATTAAATCATCATACCGCAATGGGATGCGTAGCTCCTTCATTTTTCCGTTTTCATCCACCATACTGCGAACGACACGAAGATCATTCCTTGAGGCAAATTGTGTAAATCCTTCGGCTAATGAGAGTGCCTGCAAAATAGTAGTATAGGACTTGAGCTGAAGCTTCCCGGGTTTATTAACTTCTCCCACCATAAATACGAAATAACTATTAACCGACACCACGTTCACGGACACCGAGGGATTTTCCTTAAAGGCTTTGAATCGTTCGGCAAGATCTTTCGCAAGTTGATCGGCTGTCCGACCTTGCGCCGGGATGTCCCCGATCAATGGCAGAGAGATTTTTCCATCCGGCCGGATGACCACTTCCTTGGATAAATCTGGATTTTTCCAGACCACGACGTCTATGACATCTTCCGGCCCCAGAAAAAACCCCTCTTCCGGCTGGCCCGGCGAAACCATTACATCCGGCTTTAAGCATCCTGCACTGAATAAAGAGAGCGCCACCACCCCCATCGCAGCTACAACATGCCACACCTTGTTACTCATTTTTTATCCATCCTCCCTTCATTTTCCCGAACCTCCGTGGGTGAACTCAGGGAAGCAAGACCATAGTTTCGGATGGCACAACCAAGGTATCTCCCGGCTTCAAAACGATATTTTCCCCACCTCGTAAAATAATATCATCATAACTTACAACTAATTTCTGAGGGGCCTCCCCATCGATTCCAACGCGAAAAATCGTCATTCGGCTTCTGACCGCATCTGGGGCCAAGCCGCCGGATAAGGCAATCGCTTGCATAAGGGTGGTCCGGCTCAACAAAGGAAATTTTCCGATTTTACCGACTGCTCCCTGCACATAAAAGTAATAGCTATTTACAGCCTTAACAACAATGGCTACCGTGGGATTTTCCTTATACGACTTTAATTTTTCGGTTATCTCATTTTGTAATTCGGAAGTAGTACTTCCCACGGCATTGACATCTCCAATCAAAGGAAGGGAGATTCGTCCATCAGGTCGTACCATCACTTCCCGGGATAAGTCCGGATTTCGCCACACGCTAATCTCCAAAATATCTTCAGGGCCAATGATATAATCATCTGTTACAATCAAGGCCCTCTTCTCGGCGCGACTTTCTGCACGTTTTGCTTCCGAGGCTTGAGAAATCCCTTCCATCTCAGCGAAAGCCAACATGGGAAGCCCAAATCCCATCCAAGCAACCCCCAGAGCGACACTCATCACGCATGCCCTTAGACATCCTTCCATAACGTACCTCTTTTTCAATAAAAACATAGACAGACGACAAGACTCCGACCATTCACTTCATTCTATGACCATTCACTTCATTCTATGACCATTCACTTCATTCTATAGAGTAACTTCATCATCGCTGTAATACCCTGCCAGGCTTTCCCCCATTTCTATGTAATCAGCCTTTTTGATTCTCTCAGGAGGTTGAACATCTTCACAAAACCGGAAGGTATTGACCTCTCTATGGGAAAAAGCTCTTTCTGTTTCAAAAACCGTCTTTTTTAAAAGTTCGGATGGTAACGCTCTCTACCTTCAATCGCAACTCAGACACTCTCAAGAGAATTTTCACATTTTGAATCAACCAAAACAGTCAATCTGTGGGAAGTTTTTTTCCTAATTCTCGAAAAACTATTCCTCTCCGTCTAATCATTATCAGTTCAAGTTCAAATTTTCATTCAGCCCAAAGATAGTCAGGAAAATCCGCCTCCGCTCCGAAACCTCCAGGTACGGAACCCTCCTATCTGTTCCATTATTAATACATTTTATTTACAATCTTTCATAGATCTTAATCACCCGCTTCACTGGAGCCATTTCCATTCATTCAAGAAAGGGGAAAAATCATGAAAAAAATCTTTCTGCCCTTCTTCACCGCTATTGCTTTCGGAACCATTCAGGGTCTAGCTGCCCCACTGAACACCAATCTCATTCTCAATGGTGATGCGGAAAACGGAATCGGCGCATCAGATGACCAATCTATTGTGTCGGTCCCCAATTGGAGTACATTCGGATCTTTTACAGTTGTGGCATATTCCGCAGGAAACGGATTTCCCATCAATGCCAGTCCCGGACCAAATGATCGCGGACTCAAATTTTTTGCGGGTGGTCCCAATAACACCAATTCCAGCGCACAGCAAACGATTGATGTTTCCAGCAATGCCAGCAATATTGATTTAGGAAGGATTTCTTTTAATTTGAGCGGATTTTTTGGGGGATTCAGCACACAAGATGATCATGCGATTTTACAGACTTCTTTTTTGGATCCGACCAATAGCATCTTAGCTTCAACTGCCTTAGGACCGGTCACACCTACAGACCGAGCCGATAACACAGGACTTCTACCCTTAACCCGTTCGGGTTTTCTCCCTGTTGGCACTCGCGCAATTGAAGTCTCTTTGCTCATGTCCCGCTTCGACGGAATTTACAACGACGGATACGCCGATAATCTGTCCTTGATCCTTCATAATTCCGCACCTGTTCCCGAACCATCCACAATTTGGTTATGCATAGCGGGATTTTTACTGATAGGGCTATTCCGTGGAAAAAGGGGACATTTCAAATTAACCCGACAGCCCTAACAAAAAACTATTTTTTTCCTTCCTACCCTAAGAGCCAGGGCCACATTTCGGTTGAAGTATGGCCCTGGCATACACTCTAAACATTCCTTCATTCCAAATAATACCGTAAGCAAATTCGGTTTTTTCTTTACATTTCCATGCCCACTTTCATGAAGATTCTCTCCTGATGACTCAACTGGGTTATCGCAATTGACCCGCTGAACAAAGTACGGTAAAACACCTAAAAACTTTCATGTACCAATAACATCCCTTTCCCTCACTCTGCTTTTTCTGGGACGAACCTGATTCCTATGCTTGCTAAAGTCCAGAGCGTCGGATTAGTGGGACTCGAAGGGTTCCCCATTGAAATTGAGGTGGATATCGGTGCCGGCCTTCCACAATTTTCTATTGTCGGATTACCAGATGCGACGGTTCGTGAAAGCCGCGACCGCGTCCGTTCAGCCCTGAAAAATACGGGGTTTCGATTCCCAGCCAAAAAAATCACGGTCAATCTGGCACCTGCGGATCTAAAAAAGGAGGGGGCAGGCCTGGATTTAGGCATCGCCATTGGGATTTTAGTCGCGGAAGCCCTGATTCCTCAGGAAGCTCTCCAAGCCTACGTCTTTGTTGGCGAG
>JAGQKG010000138.1:452-9859 GCA_020430245.1 Nitrospira sp. | reverse complement strand
TATGGGTGGGCACTGCTCATTGGAGGAACCTTGAACATCCTGGCCATGTTCCAATTCATGAGGGCCTTACAAAGCTCCGATCTTTCCCTGGCCATTCCCTTCGTTTCAGTTACTCCTCTTTTTCTATTGATCACCTCACCTTTCCTGGTCGGGGATATGCCTACGACACAGGATATCGTCGGCATCTTCTGTATTGTGGGGGGAGCGTATGTCCTACATATTCAATCCATACACCATGGTCTTCTTGCCCCATTGTTCGCGATCTTCAGAGAATCGGGTCCCAGGCGAATGCTTTCCGTGGCGTTCATTTATAGCCTCACGTCGAATTTCGACAAAATCGGCGTGCAGAATTCTTCTCCTCTCTTTTGGAGCCTCTCCATTTCCAGCGTGATGACCGTCGGATTTTTATTCCTGCTACGATTCCTGCCGGCACAGAAAATTGCCCCTCCTCACCCGACCACTCTCGGCATCCTCTTGCTCGTCGGTCTGTTTCAGACCATCGGTCTCCTCGTTCACAATACTGCTCTCAGCCTTGGACCGGTTCCCTCCGTCATCGCCGTAAAGCGATCGAGTATTCTCTTTGCCGTCATGTGGGGATTGATATTTTTAAGGGAAAAATACGTGGGAGAGCGGTTGGTTGGTGCAGTCTTGATGATGATCGGGGTAGTCGCGTTAGGTTTCGAGCAAACGGACTAACCGTTTCAGCCCGACAACAGGCCGAAAGTCAGACGTTGAATCGAACAACCGGTATTTATTTAAAGGTGAGAGAGGAAAGGTCTGCAACCGAGACCAGCGGACCCGGAAAGATTCCAAGCAAAACCACACCGGTCACTGCACAGGCCAACACAAACGACACCTGGGTAGAAAGAACAAGTCGGGTATGCAATTCTTGTTCGGAGGATGGCTCGCGCATATACATCACCATGACAATGCGCAAATAGAAAAAAGCTGAAATGGCCGCAAAGATCAATCCGATGATCGCCAGCCATGCCAACCCGGCATTGACGGCCGCCATAAAGAGATACAATTTCCCAATAAACCCGGCAGTGGGGGGAATACCCGCCAACGACACCATAAACACCAACATGAGGAATGCGCCACCCTTATGTCGCTTGGCCAATCCGGTGAAATCTTCGATTTCTTCACCTTCGAGGCCACCCTTCCGCAAAATAGCCACCATGGAAAATGCCCCTATCGTCATAAACGAATAGATCGCCAAATAGAGCATCAGGCTCGAAACGCCTTGAGCCGAAACCGCCGCCTCTATACCGCTCCACCCGGCGACCACGACCCCGATTAATGCATACCCTGCATGAGCAATACTGGAATAGGCCAGCATCCGTTTCACGTTGGTCTGAACAATGGCCACAAGATTGCCAAGAGCCACCGTGATAATACATATAACCAGTATCAACAGATTCCAATCCGGTTTGATTCCACCGAAGGCTTCCAGAAGGATGCGCAGGAACGCGGCAAAGCTGGCGGCCTTGGAAGCCACGGCCATAAACGCCGTGACAGACGTCGGAGCCCCTTCATACACATCAGGGGTCCACATATGAAAGGGCACCGCCGCCACCTTAAACCCAAACCCCACAATCAACAGCATGAGCGCAATAAACACTAACGGATCATCGATCCCTCGCCCATTAACGACGGCCGAGATTTCCACCAACCTGGTACTTCCAGTGACTCCGAAAATTATCGAAATCCCATAGAGCAAAATCCCTGAGGAGAAGGCCCCCAACACAAAATATTTTGCGGAAGATTCGATTGATCGCAACTCAAATCGTTTGAACCCGGCCATAATATAAAGGGTAATCGACATCAGTTCGATGCCAAGATAGATCGTGAGTAAATCAGCACCAGAAACCATCACCATCATCCCAGCCAATGCCAACAGGACAAATGCGTAGTATTCCGCAAGTTGGATTTTTTCCACCTTGAGATACCCCATTGACAATAAAATTGTCAGTCCACTCACAAGATACAGCAACATTTTCCAAAATACGGCATACGAATCCAGGACGACCAACTCACTGAAAGCCATCACCCGCTCACCAAAACCGCTCGCCGTCACCACGCTGCTTACCACGAGAATGCCGAGACTCATCCACGCCAGAAGAACCTTTTTATGTGGAGGCGTAATGGGATCAAGAACGAGAATCAGACAGGCCATGCCCACAATGAGCAACTCAGGTAGAATAAGAACCAGGTCGGCGAGAGGAAGCGTCATGGGGCAACATCACCCTTCATGATGAGCGGATGTGCAAATGGCTCGGCCGTCATCGCCAGGGTGCGGCTTCGGCCATCCCCTCCCTGCTGAACCAGAACGGATGTGGATTGGGACGCGATGACCCGCGCCACACTCGCATGCATCACATCCAGCAATGGCTTCGGATAGAGCCCGATCCAAAACACCAACACGACCAACGGAACCATCATACCGAATTCACGGACATTCAAATCAGTTAATTTGGGGACCATCTGCGGAGAGGCTGGCCCATAGATTATCCGTTGCACCAAATACAAAATATAGGCGGCAGCCAAAATAATCCCCAAAGCCGCCAGAGTCCCGGTCAGCTTGCTCCAGGCAAACGTTCCAACCAGTACTAAAAATTCTCCGACAAAACTATTCATGCCCGGAAGGCCAACCGAAGACAGTGCAAAAATCACAAAAAAAGTCGCGTATTTGGGCATCGCGTTCGCCAACCCGCCATTATCGGTAATCTGCCGGCTGTGCGTTCGTTCGTAAATGATGCCTACACACATAAAGAGGGCGCCGGTCGTAATACCGTGGTTGATCATCTGAAGAACCGCACCTTCAATGCCCTGGGCATTTAACGCAAAAATCCCCAGTGTGACAAACCCCATGTGACTGACACTGGAATAGGCAATAAGTTTCTTGAGATCCGCTTGGGCCAAGGCCATATAGGCGCCATAAATAATGGCGATGACCGAAAGGGTCATGATGATGGGAGTATACGTCACGGTGGCATCAGGCAACATGGGCAATGAAAACCGTAAAAATCCATAGGTCCCCATCTTGAGCAGGACACTCGCGAGAATGATGCTCCCTGCAGTGGGGGCCTCGACATGAGCATCCGGGAGCCAGGTATGAAAAGGAAACATGGGCACTTTTACCGCAAAGGCAGCAAAAAAGGCCCAGAACAAGAGGGATTGCAAACCAGGGGCATAGGACGCGTGCGTCAAAGCCAAAATATCAAAGGTTCGCCCACCTTCAAAAAACAGCACCAAAATCGCCACCAGCAGCAAGATACTGCCGGCCAGGGTATACAGGAAAAATTTGATCGCCGCATAGACACGATTCGGCCCACCCCAGACCCCAATCAGGAGATACATGGGAATCAGCATCGTTTCCCAAAACACATAAAACAGCACAAAATCCAAGGCAGCAAACACGCCGACCGTCGCCGTTTCCATCACCAACAAACTGATCAGGAATTCTTTCATCCTGGTTTGAATCGCCGTCCAGGAAACGAGAATACAGAGGGGAGTGAGAAAGGTGGTTAAGAGGACAAGCGGCATGCTGATCCCATCCACACCCAGAGAATAATGAATCGCGGGAGAATTGATCCATAGATGCTTTTCCACAAATTGCATGCCGGCATTGGCATTGTCGAACGCGAACCACAAAGGCAGGGAAACCAGCAATGTCAGTATGGAAACCGTCAACGCAATAGCCCGTGAAAGCGCCTCATGAGCCAGTAGAACCGCGACCACTCCAAGTAGCGGGAGAAGAAGCACGATCGTGAGCCAGGGAAATCCTCCCGCGGGTATGACCATCTCAGTCACGACTACGCGAACTCCTGCAAATTGTTACCGGTTGAACCATCACGAATTTCCTCATACGCTCGGCCACCTACACTAATAAAAGATCATGGCACCTAAAATGACGACCGCGCCGACAGTCATGGCCAACGCATAATTCTGTGCCTGTCCACTTTGGAGTCTTCGCGTCACCCATCCTCCCCAGGCCACGGCACGCGCCACTCCATTGACCGCACTATCAATCACCGCAATATCCACCCGTTTCCATAACCGTTCCGCGAGATTTAACGTTGGCATAACCACGGTCCGATCATAGGCTTCATCCACAAACCATTTATTCAAAGATAACTGATATAACGATTGCCATTGATGGGCCAAACGGTCCGGCAAGCCCGGCGACTTGACATAGACCCAATAGGCACCGGCAATCCCTAACAGCCCCATTGCGGTGGCCGTCACCATCATGCCCATGGCCGCAGATCCTTCATGATGACCTCCACCACCCTCCGCTCCGGGAAACGCGGGGGCCAAAAACTCTGGGATTCCCAGGTATCCTGCGAGAATACTCAGGACGGCAAGAATCAGAAGAGGAAACGTCATCGCTTTTGACGGTTCATGCACATGCTTTGCATGGTGAGGATCCACTCGTGATTCACCCCAAAATGTCACAAACACTAATCGAAAACTGTAAAAGGCCGTCAGGAGAGCCGTTAGTAATCCTAAGACGGCCAGGACCTTACCGAGGTCACCAGACATCCAGGCCGCTAGGAGTAATTCGTCTTTACTAAAAAATCCCGCGGTAAGCGGAAAACCGGACAGGGCCAGAGCACCAATGAGAAAAGTCCAATACGTCACAGGCAGCTTATCTTTGAGTCCACCCATATGTTTCATATCTTGTTCATGATGAAGCGCAATAATCACTGCCCCACACCCGAGAAACAACAAAGCCTTAAACGCTCCGTGAGTGAGAAGGTGATACATTCCCGCAATATATCCTCCCAACCCGCAGGCCATCATCATATAGCCGAGTTGGCTGAGCGTGGAATACGCCACCACCCGCTTAATATCGGTTTGCGTCAGCGCGATCGTCGCGCCAATAAACATGGTGACGCCACCGACCACGGCCACCACATTCATGGCCACGGGAGAATGGTTAAATAACGGAGCAAATCTGGCAACCATAAATACCCCTGCCGTCACCATCGTCGCCGCATGGATAAGTGCCGAAATGGGAGTGGGACCCTCCATCGCATCCGGCAACCACACATGCAAAGGCACTTGAGCAGATTTCCCGACAGCCCCGATAAAGAGGAAAAGACAGATCAAAGTCATGACGGATATTTCCCAATGGCCGCCAACAGCACCGAGAAGGTTCACCAGACTACCAGCCGTCCGATCCAACTGAGGAAACACCTCCTGATAGTGCAAACTGCCAAAGGTGACAAAGACCAGCAGAATACCCAACATGAATCCAAAGTCCCCGACTCGATTCACCAGAAATGCTTTGGTAGCCGCGGCCCTGGCCGACTCACGCTCATACCAATGACCGATTAACAGGTAGGAGCACAGACCCACGGCTTCCCAAAAGATAAACAGTTGAAGAAAATTATCGGACATCACCAACATCAACATGGAAAAGGTAAAGAGAGCGATATTGCTGAAAAATCTGGCGTAGCCCGGCTCCCCATGCATGTAGCCAATCGTATAGACATGGACCAGCGAACTCACAATGGTGACAAGCAACAACATCGCGACCGTGAGCTGATCAACAAATAATCCTAAGGCAATATGAAGATTTCCCGAATCGGCCCAAGTATAGAGAGGAATCTGAAGCGCCTGACCATCGGTTACGTCGACCAGCGCCATGATGGAAAGAATGAACGATCCCAGGACGGCCGGAACGGCCACCCAATGACTTCGGTCTTTGATCCAATGGCCAAACAGCCCGAGGATGACAAAGGCCAGGAGTGGGAGGAGAGGAATTAAGGCGTAGAGCATCGCCTTACCATTTCAGCAACCGGAAGTCGTCAATATTGGTACTGGCCGAATGCCGATAGAGCGCGATAATAATCGCCAGCCCTACCGCAACCTCCGCAGCAGCCACGGTAAGCGCAAAAAACACGAACACCTGACCCGAAAGATTACCCAAATAGGATGAGAAGGCCACAAAGTTAATATTCGTGGCATTCAACATCAACTCAATGGATAATAAAATAATGATGATATTGCGTCGAATGAGCACTCCCACTAACCCGATCGAGAACATAATTCCGCTCAACACAAGATAGTAGCTCACCGGAACGTCCATCAACTCTTAGCCTCCAATATCCCCTTTTTGGTGAGGATGACCGCACCCACCATCGCCACTAAGAGAATGAGAGACGCGATTTCAAATGGAAACAGATACGTGGAGTACAGCAACTCACCGATCGATTCCGTGTTGCCTTGGGTCAATTGGGCCTGTTCTCTGGTATCAGGGAGATTCATTCCCAATGAGAATTCCCCTTTAATCACAAGCAAGACCGCTTCCGCAAAGACCATACATCCCAGAAAAAGGCCTACGGTTAATTGGTGATGAAATCGTACTTCACCCTTCAAATTGAGCAACATCACCACAAAAAGATAGAGCACCAGAATGGCGCCCGCATACACCAGGATTTGAATCACGGCCAGGAATTCCGCATGCAACGTGACAAAGAGACCCGCGACGTGGAAAAACATGACCAGGAGCGCCAGCGCACTAAACACGGGACTCCTGAGGGCCACGACGAGAGCTGCCGTGACCACAATCACACTGGCAAAATAGAAAAAAACAATGGTTCCCATTACCGGTTCATTCAAAAACTTCGGAGGTATTCCTCGGTCCGCATGTGGGCCGAGTGAACCGCCAGGCCATAACGGCTACTGTTCTTTTTGAGGAATCTCTTTAAACCCTACATTAAAATAGGCCACATTGGGATGTTGAAATTCGAGTCGCTTTTCCCGAACTGGAAAATTGCGATCGCCAATAGCCAGAAGCTGCTGCTTATTTAATTGTAGCTGGCGCTTATCATAGACGGCCCATTCATATTCCTGCGTCATTCCCAATGCATCAACCGGACAGGCTTTCACACACAACCCGCAAAACAAGCATCGGGTCATGTCCATGTAATATTCCTTGGAATACCGCTTCGTGGGTTCCCCCGGCACTTCGGCACTCACTACACGGATGACACGGGAAGGACAAGCTGCCTCGCATAAATCACATCCCACACATTTTTCCGTTCCATCGTCGTAGCGCAGCAACGCCAACATGCCGCGATAGTTGGGGGGCAACGGTTTCTTCTCGTGCGGGTACTGTAAGGTAATTGGCTTATAATGAAGGAAGTGAGATAAGGTCGCTTTCATCCCTAACGCAATCTCATAAAACAGAAGCGTTTTGACCCATTCCTTCAGTTTCATACCATTCAACGTTCTTAATTCCCCGGAAAGAGATATGCAACAATCGACGTCAACACAATATTGCCCAACGCAATAGGAAGGAGGACCTTCCACCCAAACCGCATGAGCTGGTCATACCGCAATCGAGGTAACGTCGCTCGCAGCCAGAAAAATAAAAAGAGAAAAAATGCCACTTTGAGGACAAACCACATGATGCCCTCAAGCCAGATGAGATGGCCCAACCCGATGTATTCCATAAGAGTGCCTGGATAGGGAGGATGCCATCCGCCAAAAAACAAAACGGTAGCCACACAAGACACCAAAATCATATTGCCATATTCGGCCAGAAAGAAGAACGCGAACCGCATGCCGCTATATTCGGTGAAGAATCCGGCCACCAACTCACTTTCCGCTTCCGGCAAATCAAACGGGGTCCGATTCGTTTCCGCAACCGCGGAAATAATAAACACGACGAACGCCACGGCCTGAGGAAAGCCCCCTCCACCGAAAAAGTACCAATTCCAAAACCCTCCCGCTTGCGCATTGGTAATCGTCACCAGACTTAGTGAGCTCGAAAGGAGCAACACGCCGACAAGTGAAAGCCCCACATTCAATTCGTAACTAATCAATTGCGCCGCGGACCGCAGGCCTCCCAGGAGGGAATATTTACTGTTTGATGACCACCCACCCAAAATAATGCCGTATGCCCCGATTGAAGCAAACGCCAGAATATAGAGAACGCCGATATTGATGTCGGTAATCACAAACGGTTTAAAATTGACGCCTCCGACATCAACCGTCCAATCCGGGCCAAACGGAATCACCGCGAATCCGATGAGGGCAGGAACTAACGACAACACGGGCGCCATGCTAAACATGAACTTATTCGCTCCGGCTGGAATGATGTCTTCTTTAAAAAAGAGCTTTAAGCCGTCCGCGACAGGCTGCAAGATGCCATAAGGCCCGACTTCCATCGGCCCCATTCGATCCTGCATCCAACCCAACACCTTCCGTTCCAACAAGGTGAGTGCAGCGACGGTCAGAAGCACTGCCACCATCACCGCGCCAATTTGGCTCAAGGTTAAGGCTAATCGAATTCCCGTATCCATGACGGATTCACTCCTCTCCTCTATGAATCAACCCACAAACTGAAAACCGCTTCATGTCTCCGCCATTTTTTCAAGGCGAACGCGAGCCACTTTGCAATAGGGCACCTGGGTTTCCGGATCAACACTATAAGGCAATAGACAACGCATCTCCTCATCAAAATGCTCGGGAAACATCACAACGCCACGAGGGATACGTTCACGAAGTCCGACCCGCGTAACCACCTGACCCGCACGATTGCTCACCTTCACGATGTCCCCTTCGCCAATTCCGCGTTGAGCGGCATCTTCCGGATGCAGATAGAGCTTGCCGGTCGCTTCAACTTGCAGTAAACCTTTGGCTTTTCGCGAAAACTTCCCGGAATGGAACAAGGATTGGGAAACCTGCAAGATCATGTCATTAGCACCATCAGCTAAATCGTTTGCCGGCAATTGATACCGGGTGGCGAGGTCCCGTTGGTAATCCGCCGCGAGATATCTAGCGATGACCGGCAAATCAGGTCGAGCAGATAATGGGGCAGGCCCTAAGGTGCGCGTACCGGGGAGGAGATTATGAATCTCTTTGCCAATTTCCTTGATGTCCCCATATTCCATCGGATCATCCATCATCACCGAAAGCGCAGAAAACACTTCCCAGTCCGGCCGGCTCTCACCAACCGAATCAATCGCTTTTCGCACTGACTGAATGTGCCCTTCCGTGTTGGTAAACGTTCCGTCTTTTTCAGCATAGGAACAGGCAGGCAGCACCACATGAGCTTTCTTGGCGGTTTCAGTGAGGAATAGTTCCTGACAGACCAGAAACTCCAACTTCTCCAACGCCGAATGAATCCCAGAGGATGAAGGCAATGAGGCCAGTGGATTTTCACCCACGACGAACAAGGCTTTTAATTTGCCTTGTTGCGCATCTTCAATCATCTGCGGGAGTGAAGAGCCTGGAGTGTCGGGAATGGGTCGACCCCACGACTGCGCCAAGCGCTTGCGCACGTCCGGATCACCCAGGGATTGTCCACCTGGCAATACCGACCCGGTTCCTCCCATTTCAAAGGCCCCCTGATCATTGTTTTCTTCCGCCAAAGGAGCAAGGCCACAACC
>JAGQKG010000138.1:0-442 GCA_020430245.1 Nitrospira sp. | reverse complement strand
GGGTGAGTTTTCCAGTTACCAATAACAGATCCAACAAATTCATGGTCGTTCCAAATCCACCCACTGATCGCAGGACGCCCGGCCCGACAAGAATAACGACTTTCTCCACTTTGGCAAACATCTGGACCGCTTGAGTAAACATATCTGATGCCAGTCCGGTTTGGGCTTGAATCGCATCCCAGGACAGGGCTTCGAGTCTGGCGGTCATGTCGTTGACATAAGACCGGGCGTTGGACTGAAGTGCGGGATCCACCATTTGTTGATCAAACACAGCTTTCAGCAAGCCCAAAACCGCTACGGCATAGGCCGTCGGCTTGACGCCCAGATGAAGCTGGGCCAGATTCACAATATTACTGGTGCTTCCAATCGCAGGCTCCAACGCTTCAATGGTGATGAGCTTCGCCCCTCGCCGCTTCACCGCATTTTTAACCTTCAAGCCTGT
>JAGQKG010000137.1 GCA_020430245.1 Nitrospira sp. | reverse complement strand
TCCATGACCAAATCCCCAACCTTCTGCTTGAGCTTCTTGATTTGTTCCTCCTTCAAAGCATCTTCGTCTTTCGGCCGCCGCCGCATGCTATTTTCCGCACCCCGGAGAAACTGCTCCTGCCATCCCTCGACTTCGGCCACGGTCAACCCATGCTGGCGGGCCGCTTCCACGATCGACGTTTCCCCTTTCAGAATACGTAAGACCAAGGCGGCTCGTCGTTTTGCTGTCCACCGTTCAATCGGTTCGTCCTGTCCCATCGTTGTCCTCCTTTAAGATGACGTTGTGTCTTAAAGGTGGTCTCACTTTCAAGGGGAGCAGTATAAACCTTTGATGGGCATTCTCCTCGCCCATCGACAGGTATCGTCGATGCCACACTTCCGACACCACCAACCCCTCCAACTCCTCCTAAACCCCTGAAAATTCCATGAAGGCCTACCCTTTAAAAACACCCTCAAACAATCAAGATGGATGAAGGAGTCATTTGTGTAAGTATTTCTACCGGCGTCTTGAGGATCTGTGGAATAGCAGAATTAGATTCGATGTGAAATTCACTACGCATCTTCACTTTGTATCAAAAAATTCACCCTGCCAATACTGCCCCTCTTGAAAGTGAAGGCCACAAAGGGTATCGCTATCCGTCGCCACCGATCAATTATTACCGCCACCATTGAAAGTTGTAGCCAGTCTTCTCGAGCCGGATCATGTGCCGGTCTCGGCATTCTCTCCTCGATTTCCATATCCGATCAATAGCGATTTGACCATTTCATAAAGGCCACTCACAGCCACCAGGATCGTCTCGTCGCAGAATTCATAATCCGGCTGATGGAGGCCCGGTGTATGCTCACCAATGCCGAGTCCAAAATGGAGGATGGGGCAAATATCGGCAAAATGCCCAAAGTCCTCTGACCAGCGGAACGGTTTGGGAATCTCAATGGCCATAATTCCCGTTTCCAGACACACGCGCTCCAAAATATCAACCAGGGCATCATCGTTGACGGTTGCTGGAAAATCCTGAACCCATTCAATTTCTGCAAAGAGCCGTTCCGCCGTGGCACAATCGCGAACACACTCTTCAGCTTTGTGTTGCAAGGTTTGAAGGCCGGCCGCAGAAGCTGCACGCAACGTGGCACAGACGGTTGCTTCTCCGGGTGTAAGTCCAAACGACATGAGCCCCAGTTGGGCATGAGTCAGCGTGAGCATACAATAGGGATTGTCCGTGATTCTGCTCAATCGGGGAAGGTCAGCTAATAGCTGCCCTACTGCATTCGCAGGAGATCGAGCTTGTTCCGGCTCGGCCGCATGAGAGGCTTGGCCCAGGAGACGAACTCTCATTCCGACAGATGCACTGGCAAACGTCCCCCGTCGATACACGATATGTCCCTTGGGAAAGCCCGGTAGATTATGCAGGGTGATGGCGCAGTCCGGACGGAATTTCTCAAAATTCGGATCATCGATTATTGCCCGTGCGCCTGCCCCTGTTTCCTCTGAGGGTTGGAACAATAACACCACTCTTCCACAGCTTGGTGGGGTACGATGAAGCAGGGGTGCCAGGCCCGCCACGATGGCCATATGTCCGTCATGCCCGCATCGGTGAGCGATGTTCGCTCCTGAAACGAGCCATTGATTTTTATCTGCTTCTTCTACAGAAAGGCCATCCAACTCACACCGTATCATCACTGTTGGCCCGGGATGTTGTCCTTCATAAACCGCTGCGATCCCATAACCACCGAGGTGGGTCAATAATTTGTCTGGTGCATAGGAATGCAGAAAGTTTGCGATAAGTGTCGAAGTCATGACCTCTGACCCGGCCACTTCCGGGCAAGCCGCAAGAGAGCCACGAAGGGTGACTAAAATGCCTTCAAGTATGTGGTCATGACGAATGTTCTGCATGTAGTTATTTTATGGTGGCACGGTGTCTCTGTTCATTGGTGCAGATCAGTTGCGATCGGAGCTCTGGCGAAGCGCGGACTTGTCACGCCCATGTTGATGGATCCGGATTAGATCGGGAGAGGACATGTATTGGTGCACAGATTGGGCTGAGTCGATCAACCTGATGATCCGTGATTCATTTTGCAAGGTCGAAATGACAACGGAAATAGGCGATGGTTTTTTCAAGGCCTTGTTCCAGTGTAATCCGGGGTTCCCATTTGAGAAGGGTTTTTGCCTTCTCGATATTGGGGCGGCGTACTTTAGGATCGTCGATTGGAAGGGGGTGTTGCGTAATCCTGCTCGATGAGTTGGTAAGTTTGATCACTGTTTGGGCAATATCCATGACGGTGAGCTCATGTGGATTGCCGATATTAACTGGGTCATGGATAGATCCGAGGTTGGCGTGAGTTAATCCAAAACGTACTGAATCCTGAAATTCTTGATTCTTTCGAAGTTCGTCTGCCGGAGCCTGAAGGAGGGCAACGATTCCCGTGACTAGATCATCGACGTAACAAAAGCTACGGGTCTGAGACCCATCGCCATATACGGTTAACGGATGGCCTTGTAAAGCTTGAACGATAAAATTGGAAACCACTCGCCCATCCTTGGGTCGCATCCGTGGACCATAGGTATTGAAAATTCTCACGATTCGGGTATCGAGGCCATGAAATCGGTGATAGGCGGTGGTTAAAGCTTCGGCAAATCGTTTGGCCTCGTCATACACTCCACGGGGACTAATGGGATTGACGTTGCCCCAATAGGTTTCAGGCTGCGGGTTGACCAGTGGATCCCCATAAACTTCAGAAGTACTGGCTAGGAGAAATCGCGCCTGTTTTGCCTTGGCTAAGCCCAGGGCCTTGTGTGTGCCTAACGCGCCGACTTTCATGGTCGCGATGGGAAATTCCAGATAGTCCTGAGGGCTCGCCGGTGATGCAAAATGCATGACGGCATCGACTGGTCCGTCGACATGAAGGTAATCGCAAACATTGTAGTGAATAAAAGAAAACTTCGGATGTCCCATGAGTGCACCGATATTTTCTGTACGTCCGGTCAGGAGATTGTCCAGGCAAATGACTGTATGTCCTTGAAGGATAAGCGTCTCACATAAATGGCTTCCTAGAAATCCGGCGCCTCCGGTTATGAATATCCGCATGAGATTTCTCCTTCTCTACTTGGGAATTTGTGTGATCGAATAAACGGGAAACCTTGTCCAAGGGTGCAGGAGTATTAGATAATAGGGGAATGTCTATGCTCTTTTCAAACCAATTTCCCCGTTCTTTTCCTTTGACTCGTCGGGCTCTCTTCAAGCTTGGGGGACTGGCTTCCCTAGGTATCGGATTTCCTGGATGCGATATGGGGTCGATGTTTGCGGTCCCTCCACGGGAGACCACGTATTTTACCTCCAACGACAAATTTTATACCGTGAATTTCATGGATGCTTCCTACAACTTTACGCGTGACTTAGATGTGGAGCAATGGAAAATGGTGGTCAAAGGCGCCGTGGAACGTCCTGTGGTGATGAAATGGCGGGATTTGCTCAACCGGGAATCCTTTGATCAGGCGGTGACCCTGATGTGTATTGATACCCTTCCTGGCGGGAGCAGTTTGGGGACCGCCATGTGGCGAGGGATTTCTCTCAAAAAACTGTTGCAGGACATAGGTGCTGATGAAGACACTGCCCGTGATGTGATTTTTCGAGCGGCTGACGGGTATTCGGACAGCATTCCATTTGCCAGAGCCATGGAAGATGATGTCATGTTGGCTTATCTGATGAATGGGGAAAAACTTCCTAAGGATCACGGCTTTCCGGTTCGCCTGATAGTTCCAGGTCTTTACGGGATAAAAAATGTGAAATGGATTACAGAAATCGAAGTCTATAACGGGGACTACCTGGGTTACTGGCAACAAAAAGGTTGGACGGATGATGGGACCATCCATATTTTTTCCCGCATTGATAGCCCGGGTCATTATCAGTCGTTACAAGGTCTTCAACAGCGGTTGCGCGGGATTGCCTATGGGGGACCGGAGAGCATCAGTGAGGTTCAACTGAGTTTTGATCAGGAGAAAACCTGGGTGTCTGCCGAAATCGAACCACCCCTGTCTCCTTTCACCTGGGTAATCTGGAATTACGATTGGCGTCCGCCAAAACCTGGCAAGCACATGGTGTTTGTCCGAGCTATTGATACCAAGGGAAAAGTCCAAACCTCGGAAATCACAAGGCCACAACCGGCTGGTGCGACGGGTTTGCATTCCATTGTGCTGGATGTGCTGAAGGCTTAAAGCGAACTATCAGGTTTTTTTGCGGTTGTACGAATAGAGAGTTCTTGTAGTTGTTCTGTTGTGACCGGGGAGGGCGCGTCTGTCATGAGGCATTGAGCCTTCTGTGTCTTTGGAAAGGGGATGACTTCCCGAATCGACTCCGTCTTGCCGAGTAACATCACCAATCGATCAAGTCCCAGCGCGATGCCTCCATGGGGTGGTGCCCCTGATTCCAAAGCGTCTAAGAGAAATCCAAATTTCCCACGAGCCTCCGTTTTGGAGATGTTGAGTAAGTCAAAGACTTTTGACTGAACTTGTGGCGCATGAATTCGAATACTCCCCCCTCCTAATTCAAAGCCATTTAAAACCAGATCATAGGCTTGCGTTCGAATCTGCAGAGGATCGGTTTCCATAAGCGGGATGTCCTTTGGGTGAGGGGCCGTAAACGGATGGTGCAGGGCGACATACCGTTTGGCCGCATCGTCATATTCAAACATGGGAAAATCCATGACCCACAACGGTTCCCACCGGTTTCGATCAATCAATTGAAGCTCCTCACCCAGCAGCAGGCGAAGGCGCCCCAAAACTTGATGGACGGTAGGGGCCACATCCGCCACAAAAATAAGCAGGTCGCCGGGTTTGGCCGATGGGAGCGCTTCATGCAAGGCTTGAGCATTGAAGAATTTGGCGATCGAGGAATCCAGATTGCCTTCCTCGTTAACTTTGACCCAAGCTAGCCCCTTGGCCCCAAATTCCTTTGCGGTATCGATAAGATTGTCTATCCGGTTACGAGTAAACGCATTGCCACCAGGAACGACAAGGGCTTTTACGATCCCCCCGCTTTCCACCGCGCTCCGGAAGACTTTAAAACCACAGGTTGCGGCGAATTGACTCAGGTCTTGTAATTGAAGTTCAAAACGAAGATCCGGTTTGTCCGTTCCATAGCGTCCCATCGCATCCTCAAAAGAAAGCCGAGGTAGTGGGGTGGGGAGATCAATATTCTTGGTTTCTTTAAAGACCAGTCTGACCATATGTTCGATCAGGTTCATAATATCTTCCTGATCGACGAACGACATTTCCACATCGATTTGCGTGAATTCCGGTTGTCGATCCAGCCGTAAGTCCTCATCGCGGAAGCATCGGGCTAGTTGATAATAGCGATCCGTTCCCCCGATCATGAGAATCTGCTTGAAGAGTTGGGGCGATTGGGGAAGAGCGAAGAATTCACCTGGGTTGACCCGACTCGGTACGAGATAATCTCGTGCGCCTTCCGGCGTGCTTTTCGTTAAAATCGGTGTTTCCACTTCTATGAAGTGATTGGCATGAAGGTATTGCCGGACGAGATGGGACACCTGACTGCGGAGTTGAAGGAGTTCTTGCATCCTTGGCCGTCGAAGGTCCAGATAACGGTGCTTTAATCGAAGTATTTCCGAGGTGGTAATGGTATCGTCAAGCGCAAAGGGGAGGGGTTTAGCTTCGTTGAGAATGATGAGGGATGTGGTCCGTATTTCTATGTCGCCGGTCGGGATGTGAGGATTTACTGATCCCTCGGGTCGCAGCGTTACCGTACCCGTGACGGTGACGACATACTCATTGCGCAGATGATCGGCTAGTTGGTGCACCATGGGCTCATGCTCTGAATCAAACACGATTTGTGTGTGTCCGTAGCGGTCGCGAAGATCAATAAACATCACTCCGCCATGGTCGCGACGGCTGGCTACCCAGCCTGACAAGGTTACGGTTTGGCCCACGTGATGCAAGGATAGTTCACCGCAATGATGTGATCGTTTCAACTGTAAAACCCTTTCCAACATCTGTCAGGTTTTGATGGACGAACATGAAACCAGAAATACCGAAGCTCAAGTTTTAAACTTGAATCGGCTTTTTGATGTGACGCCTGGTCGGTGTGGCCGTGCTTTGCCTGTTGTGCCGGGAGTCAAGATCGTTTTCTTTGGCCTGGTGGGTTTCGTGTTTCCCTGGGGCGGCCAAAACTTCCCATCGGGCCCCGTTTGAGGAAAATTTTCCGTTCCATTGATCGATTGATCATTGGGTCTGTGGGGCCTTGCTTGGCCGATCGTTCCTGTAAGCGATGGGGTGCTTTTCATTCTGATAGATTTTGAATCTGATGAATGTGGCCGCGAAGGAGCCGTGGGTCTGGATAAAGGGAATTTTTTCGTTCTCTTTATCGGTGGACTATTTGGCGCCAGTGGTCCTGTTTGCCTGGTCGGTCTCTTAGGAAATGGGGTGTTCTTGTTTCTAATGGAATTGGGATTTGCGGAACGTGGCCGTAATTGATCTGCAGATCTCGATACCGGAATATTTTTAGTTCTCGGCTGGTGGATAGTCGGGCGTGGCGATTCAGATGCGATGAGTAAATGGCGTAAATCGTTCGCTTCCTTATCTGTTAAGTATCGCGTCTGGCCTGGAGGAAGAGTTCCAAGGTTCAGAGGCCCAAACTGAATACGTTTTAACCGGATCACGGGATGACCGATTTGCTCAAACATACGTCTGACCTGGTGTTTTCGTCCCTCATGGATGGTGACTTCCACCCAGGAATTGGCTGCCGCTTTTCCGGCCTTTTTTACTTTGGCTGGAGCTGTGGGCCCATCTTCCAATATTAGCCCATGCCGGAGTTTTTGGATTTCTGGTTCTTCTAAGATACCTTTGATTTTTACGAGATATGTCTTGTGGACATGGTGTGTGGGATGAAGACAGGCTTGTGCGATATCACCGTTGTTGGTGAGCAGGAGTAACCCTTCACTATCATAGTCCAAACGTCCGACGGGAAATAACCGGATGGAAGGTTTTGGGACCAAGGCTTTAATCGTCGGGCGACCCGCAGGATCATGCAAGGTGGAGATATATCCCAACGGCTTATTGAGCATGAGAAACATATCAGGAGGTTGGGACTTCAAATGACGTCCTTGGACCTTGATGTGGTCGACCGTAGGATCAACTTTGGTCCCCAACGTCATGACGGTTTCCCCGTTGACAGTAACCATTCCATGTTGAATTAGTTCCTCGGCCTTTCGTCTGGAGGCGAAGCCGGAACGGGCGATGATTTTTTGTAAACGGACTGTTTTCTCGGCCTGAGCCATTTTTATTCCCACTCGATCGTTGCTGGCGGTTTTGAGCTAATGTCATACACCACGCGATTGATCCCTTTTACTTCATTGATTATCCGATTGGACATTTTTCCCAAAACTTCGGGTGGGATCACCCCCCAGTCCGCAGTCATGCCATCCGTACTGGTGACGGCGCGAATGGCGATAACTGATTCGTAAGTCCGTTGATCCCCCATGACGCCCACCGTCTGAATTGGCAGCAGGACAGCGAAGGATTGCCAGATGATTCTTGACAGTCCGGCTCGTTCGATTTCGTCCCGGACAATGGCATCTGCCTCACGAAGGATGTCTAAACGTTGGGCATTTACGGAACCAATGATGCGAATTGCTAAGCCCGGTCCAGGAAAGGGTTGTCGCCAGACAATGTCTTCCGGCAGACCTAATTCCAATCCCAATTGGCGAACTTCATCTTTAAACAATTCCCGAAATGGCTCAATCAGTTTGAATTTCATTCGCTTCGGTAACCCACCGACATTATGATGGGTTTTGATCGTGGCCGAAGGTCCTTTCACGCTCAGACTTTCAATCACATCCGGATACAGTGTTCCTTGAACGAGAAACCTGACCTTGCCTAATGATATCGCTTCCTGTTCGAAAACTTTAATGAATTGACGACCAATGATTTTTCGTTTTCGTTCCGGGTCCGTTGTGCGCCCCAAGGCTGCTAGGAATGTATCTCCATGGTCCGCAATACGAACCTTTAGATGATAGGCTGAATCGAACGTCGTTTGTAATTGTGTCACCTCATTCTTTCGCATGAGACCATTGTCAATAAAAAGGCAGGTCAATTGGTCCCCAATTGCCCGGTGGGTCAGGACAGCTGCCACTGTGGAATCCACACCTCCGCTGAGTGCGCAAATGACCTTGCCGTTGCCGACAGTCTGCTGGATGTCTGTCACCGCATGTTCAATGAAGGAACCCATTGTCCAGGTTGGCTCGCAGTGGCAGATATGACGTGCAAAGTTTTGAAGAATCGTTGACCCGTGAAGGGTGTGGATTACTTCAGGATGAAACTGGATTCCAAAGAGTTGATGTGTGTTTGTTGAGGATTTCATTGCGGCAATCGGGGCGTGGGCCGTATGGGCGATCACATGAAATCCAGGTGGAAGTTGTTGAACCGAATCCCCATGGGACATCCAGACTGGAAATGCGATTGCCGGATCAAGCCCAAGAAATAAATTCGTGTTATCGTCGATGGTCAGATCGGCTCGACCAAACTCCCGATGAGGTGTGGGGTTGACAGTACCTCCACATTGATGGGCGAGTAATTGCATCCCATAGCAGATGCCAAGAATTGGGATGGCGAGATTAAAAATTTGGTTGTCTATTTTCGGCGAATGGGCCTGAATGACGCTGGCTGGTCCTCCTGAGAAAATGATCCCTTGGGGGTGGTAGTTAAGGATATCTTGAACCGTTGCCTGCGAGGGGAGGATGACGGAGAAAATATGGAATTCGCGTATCCGCCGTGCGATGAGTTGCGTATACTGCGATCCAAAATCCAGAATGACAATGGTATCGTGGTGCGAGTGCATGAGCTGGGTGGGACAATTCCTCAACGGGAGCCTGACTGACTTTAGACAGAACCAGATACTTAGTCAGTCCGATAATTGGGGGCCTCCTTGGTAATCACCACATCATGAACGTGGGCTTCTCGCAGTCCTGCAGAGGTGAGTTGAAGGAACTGGGCATTCTGTTGCAATTCTTCGATTGTTCGGCAGCCGCAGTACCCCATTCCTGACTTCAGTCCTCCGACTAATTGATAGACCATGACTGCAAGATTTCCTTTGTATGGAACGCGAGCTTCAATGCCTTCAGGGACTAATTTGGAGGACTCGCGGCCTTCTTGAAAGTAGCGATCTTTTCCTCCTCGTTCCATGGCACCGAGTGATCCCATCCCCCTGTATTCTTTGTATGTTCGGCCTTGATACAATACAGTTTCACCTGGAGACTCTTCGGTTCCCGCAAAGAGGGATCCGATCATTACGCAAGAGGCTCCGGCTGCAAGGGCTTTGGTGAGATCACCCGAATATTTGATCCCTCCGTCAGCAATCAAGGGTATTTGGTGTTCTTTCGCGATGGTGGCGCAATCGGCGATTGCGGTCAGTTGGGGAACTCCGGCTCCTGATACGATTCTGGTGGTGCAGATTGAGCCTGGCCCGACTCCCACTTTAATAGCATCTGCTCCGGCTTTAATGAGATCCAGGGTGGCAGCAGAAGTTGCGACATTTCCTGCCATTATCTCCAGGTCGGGATAGCGGGATTTAATATCCTTGACCTTGTCCAGGACGCTTTGGGAGTGCCCATGAGCGGTATCGACAACAATTAGATCAATACCAGCTTTTGTGAGCCGCTCCAGGCGTTCTTCCACATCGGGTCCGACCCCGACGGCTGCGCCAACGCGTAACCGTCCGTGGGCATCTTTGCATGCAAAGGGATATTTGATTTTTTTCTGAATGTCTTTGATGGTGATCAGCCCTTTTAACTCAAATTGATCATTGACAACAGGAAGTTTTTCAATGCGATGCTCATGAAGAATTGCCTGGGCCTGCTC
>JAGQKG010000136.1 GCA_020430245.1 Nitrospira sp. | reverse complement strand
TCCCTCCCATCTGAATGGTCCCCTTGACCTCTTCCCAGCCTGGGAAACCGGGATTTTGTAGTTTGAGCCGTTGCTCTTGATCAAATGTAATGAAGAAGAGCGGTAATTATGTCATCCTTTTTACTGCGTTCTGTTCAGAACCGTCATGAATTCTTCCTTGAGGGCTGGATCATTTTGAATTGATTGAAAAATTTTATTGTAATCGGTGATGGTCAATCCATGATCCGCCACGGCCTGAGTCATCTTCTGGTTAGCCTCTTCTTGAAGTGCTTCACTTTTGGAAGGGTCATCTGTCTGGATGATACGTTCTTTGTAGGCCGTATGGATCTGGGAGATTTCCTTGTAAGCTCCAGCAAAGGGCTCAAGATTAGGCTCAATCAATTCCTTCTGCATAGATTGGGACTCAACCGTCTGGGGTTGGGAATTGACACCTTGGGCATCCACTACAGAAATAGGCCCCAACCCAAATATGCCTGGAATCACTAACAGCACACTCAATTTCCGCAAACTCATTGCCATGCCATTCATACCGTTTCTCCTTTGTTAAGTTTGAATTAATATTCCCCAGCAAGCTGAGATCAAGTAACTATTCAAGGCTTTTTTCTCGTTTTATTTAATCAGGCAAAAGCCAGGCCAAAATCACCGGCAGAGATGCAGAGGTACCTCCATATGAGGCTTAACTCAAGTCATAGGCGAAAATTCCTGTTCGAGAATTTCTTTTGCGTTGATCCTGTTTTTTCTTTAAAAAGCGTAGGGGAGACCCTACGAATATACACGAAATCCCTACAGTTCATACTGAAAATAAACTAGGAAGACCTAAATGGTCATAAAGATTGTATGGCTTAGGAATCCATATCTTATCCATTGACTTGGGCTTCTTTCTTTTGATCAGAAAAAACCTTTGACTTCACTCCTTAGTTAAAAGGGCAATATTCGTCGTATTCACCAAGGTGAAACCCAGGAAGGAGTTGCTAGGTTTCAAAGGGAAAACCAAGAATGGACGGACCATACTCGATCAAGGAGGCTTGGAAGAGGATCAAATGCTAGGGCCAATAATACCAGGTGGATTGAACTCAGAAGCCCTACAAAAATAACTTAATAAAGGGCCCGGAGGATCCTTTAAAGATAGCCCATTCGGCTCAAATTTCTTGATCACCTCGATAATATTCATTGACCGATTGAGCTCTCACAGGGAAGGGAAGGCAGGCGATCCGTATGCCGAATATTCCTTTTCACAAAGAAGATCACGACTGCAAGCTACGGGATATTTAAAGGCATGATTGCGGGAACATGTGCGAAAAAGCAGGAAGAGGGTGGGTAAAATTCTTCAACCCGGTATTGTCGAGAATACGGAAAGCCGCTCTCCGCAATGCCTTCCCAGATCTCCCTGCAAAAAACAGGGGAAAGCTCTTCTTCTATTTTAGAGAGCACTGAACACTCGAAAAACGAACAATCATATGCAACGACTAGGCGATAATTTCATAACAAGCCTTGAAGTTCTGTTGATCAATTTTCATGCGGTGTTGGTTGATGAAGGATTGCAGGAGCTCATCCATGAGTTTCATAATCATTGAATCCCCGTGAATTTTAAATGGCCCATTTTTTTCAATGGCATTGAGCACTTGGGGCTTCACATGGCCAGCAACGATTCCTGAAAATGCCCGACGCAAATTCGCAGCCAACATATGGATGGGTTGATCGGCATGGAGATTCAATTGCGCCATTGACTCATGTGTGGGATTAAACGGTTTTTGAAATTCATGGTCGATGGTCAGATGCCAGTTAAAATAAAATGCGTCATGGGTCTGTTTTCGAAATTCCCGTACACGTTGTATGCCTGTCGTCATTTCATAGGCCCCGCGCTGAGGATCATCAATAATGATTTGATATCGCTGCGCGGCTTGAGTTCCGAGTGTTTGCTTAATAAAGGTATCAATCGTTTCAAAATAGCCGGCACTTCCTTTGGGACCCGTAAAAATAAGCGGAAAGGGCACCTCATTATTGTTCGGATGGAGCAGGACGCCGAGGAGGTAAAGAATCTCCTCCAAGGTCCCCGCCCCGCCGGGAAATACTATAAACCCATGCCCGACACGAACAAACGCCTCAAGGCGTTTTTCAATATCCGGCATGATGACGAGTTCATTCACGATGGGATTCGGAGCTTCAGCCGTAATGATGCCTGGTTCCGTGACACCCAAATATCGCCCATTTTTAATACGTTGTTTTGCATGAGCAATCGTTGCTCCTTTCATCGGTCCCTTCATCGCCCCCGGCCCACAACCCGTGCAAATATCCATAGAGCGCAAGCCTAGTTGATGGCCCACTTCTTTCGTGTAACGATATTCCACCTCGCTGATCGAATGGCCGCCCCAGCACACCACCAAATGTGGATCCTCAACAGAATGAATGATTTCGGCGTTTCGTAAGATATGAAAAATCGCGTTGGTGATCCCATTGGACGTGGTTAAATCGAATTTTTTGTTGTGCTGTATTTCGTTATGGACATAGATGATGTCACGTAGCACCGAGAAGAGATGCTCTTTAATCCCTTGAATAATCTTCCCATCTACAAACGCACTGGCAGGAGCGTTGATGAGTTCGAGTTTCACCCCGCGATCACGTTGCTCCAAGGCAATGTCGAAATCTGCATAGCGGGCAAAAAATGCTTTCGTATCGTCCGTCTCATTCCCACTCGTTAGGACCGCCAAGGCACTGCTTCTGAACAGTTCATGGAGACCGCCCTCACTGGTTTCCCTGAGCTTCTCCACTTCCTGTTGCGAGAGCATGTGCATGGAGGTGTCGGGGGTGATGCTCACACTCACGCCCTGACCTGAGGGGGTACGCTTTAATGTTATGTACTCTCGATTGTTTTCTATTCTCACGCTCGAACTCCTAGTCAAAGGAGAAACCTTTTTGTGTAACCGTTGACCAATGCCGATCCTTAGAAAGAGGTCAATCTATCACACCAATGTGGTCACGCTCTATGGCAGGCAGCAGAACAGCCTTTATGCGTGAAAAGGGAACACAACCGAGGGGTATATGGCAGGATTCCACCTGCAAGAGGAAAGCTAAAACAGAATATTGTCTTACCTTTTCGGGAAGAGCACCGCTTCTTACAGACGCATGAAACGCTTAGAGGTTTTGGCGATACACACTCCAACAGAACAATGACCGTTTTTTACAGGAGCCCACTTAGGAACCACGCAACCAAACTAATCGTTGGTTATCATCTTCAAATTGGGGAAGACGGTAGGTTAGATCGATGTGTACGACACGCTCCAGGCAGCGAAGTGCTGAGATGTGGTCGTTGCGCTCAATATACACGTCAGCCAGTAGACGCAAGGCTCCTGCCTCTCCCTGACCATGTCCCAACTTAATAAAATGTTCGGTCGCATTATTCAGACAGGCCTCGGCACGCTTAAGATTACCCAGATGCAGAAAGGTTTTCCCAAGTTGCCCGTAGGTGGTAGCCAGGCCGTCTTCATTTCCGACTTTGCGGTGATAGTCCAAAGCCGTGTGAAAAGCTTGAATGGCATGTTCGGACCGATTTAAGTGCAATTCTTGCAGAGCCAGATTGCTATATAAAATTCCCAAAGCCCGGTCATGGCCTAAAGGGGTCAAATAATCTACCGCTTCCCAAAAAAACGCACGGGCTATTTCCGGTTCGCCCCTGTCGGCTTTGAGGCCGCCTAAATTCACCAGAGTTTCCCCGATGGTATGCCCTTCCTGCAAGGTTCGTTGAATTTCCAGGACTTCTCGATAACAGGCCTCGGCTTGTTCATAGCATTCTAACAAGGCGCTGACATTTCCCAGATTGCCCAAAGCATCTGACAACGCCTTGGGTGCTCCCTCCTTTCTTGCCTCTTCGATGGCCTGTTCATAGCACTCACGCGCTTTTGACAGATCGCCACGATGAAGGAAAATTTCACCGAGACGAGAAGCAGAACTGGCCATGATGCAAAACCCCTCAGCAATAATTCAAACCGTAGGCACGCCTTAGCAAGACTTTACCTCCCCACTGACAAAGAGCACGGAGGGAACACCGGGTCTGGCAGTTGGGACATTTAGCCTGAAAGACGTTCTGTCTACCTTGATCTTACGAGAGTCCACTCGGCTTAATAACACAACAGCCGAGTCCAGACATCTGGACTCGGCTGCTGAGAGACACTCTGAATGGAAAGGAATGGCCTTCCTTTCTCATTCATGTAAACCAACCGGCTTAGAAGGGGAAAGCCGACAGGATAATGCCTTGAGAAGGGAACAGTTACTTTTTAACCCCCAAAATCGCATCCTTTGCCGCTTTGGCTACGCGGAATTTCACTACTCGTTTGGCTGGAATTTTAATCGCGGCTCCAGTTTGGGGATTTCTGCCCATTCTGGCTTTTCGATGCGCAAGTACCAGCTTGCCAATCCCAGGGACTACAAACGCATTTTTGGCTTCCTTGTAAGCCAACGCGGCAAAATCATCAAGAATTTGCGTCGCAATTTTCTTGGTAACATCCGCTTTTTTAGCCAGGTGATCGGCAATCTGCGACTTTGTCATGGCCTTTCCCATACACATTTCCTCCTCATTTGAATTGTTTAGTAAGAGACACCATTTGTTGATTCTAAAATTCCAAGGAAGGATTGCCTTGTCTGTCATTTTGGAAGAAGGGTTTAACGCGGGAACACCTCTCCCCTCTGTCACAACGGCGGCAGAGTCTACCGAATGCCTCAAAAACTGTCAACAAAAAACAAGCCCAGTGCGGGGAATATTCTCTTGCTATAAGTTTCCCAACAATATTTCTGTCTTGCTGCCTCGGCTTTTACCACGGTAAAGTAGCCAAAATATCCATTTTACTCACTTTATTCATTACTGCAATTGGCACGACACACACGAGGCATTGAGCATGGCAAAAGAAATACCCGTTATCCCATTCCCCAAACAATCAGAATCCCCAGAACAAGAAGAACTGACATATTCCCGTGTATTTTGCACGCGGGAGGACAGTCCTCCCCTAAAGTTGCTTCTGGACTTTCTCAAATCCAAAAATCAAGTTCCGCTGATTCCCAAAATGGATCCGGCCGCCTTGGAAGATTGGGATTGGGTTCATGTATCACTGGGCTATAGCCGGGAGAGAAAGCCCATCCAGTTATTTTGCGTACGCAACCGAGGCTCCTATCAGGACGTGTTTGAGGGAGAAAAAACCTCATTTTTCAACCGCATATCTGTCTATGATGATGTCGAAGCCGAGATCGCCCGAGAATGTATTTCAAAAGCCCGTTTCATTGCCACCACCCAAATGGTGAAAAAAGATATGACTGATGAGGGCTATGATTTTAACGGCTGGATTCTGGAATTTTTTCAGGAAAACTGTAATGGCATTGTGCAAATTGACGGACAGGGATTTTATTCTCCGAAGGGCGAACTCATCGTGGATATGGAAGAAGTCGCGGAAACAGGGGATGATATAGCCCCTACACCCAAGATTGATACCCAAACATTGTCATAATGAATTCATTCATAGTTCAATACGGATCTGAAGCAGATTTTGATCCGAGTGCCAAGTCTGCGCAGTCTTTAAAAGTACGTTGCCTTAACCCCGAAAGTCCATTGCGATAGGCCCATCCATCCTTCAGCACCTCCACGAGGGCTCCGTTTTCAAATCGCGACGGGTCCTCTACCACATCTTCCCGGCAGACCAGGATATCGGCGCGTTTACCCTCCACAAGTGTTCCTGTATCAGTTTGGCCAAGTTGATCTGCCGCTAACCCTGTGGCTCCGAACCATGCCGCCAGAGGCGGTATACCCTCTGCGATCAAAGCCACTAACTCCATGTAATTCCGGCCATGCATATCGGGTAATACCGGATCAGTTCCAGCCAATAGCTTGAGCCCGCTGGCTTGTGCAGATTTGACCGCATGAGCATGGCTCTCGGCCACCTGTTGAACTTTGGCGCGAATGAAGGCATTGAATCCCTCTGACTGAACCAATCTCTGCCCCACCCATGCAGTGGGAGTCACCACACACCCCTTCGCATAGGCCAGTTCGGCCAGATCCTCGTTCATAAATGAAATGTGTTGGATATCCTTAACTCCAGCCTGAATGGCCAACCTGATGCCATTGTAACTATGGGCATGGGCCGCCACATACATCCCCCGCCCAGCCGCTTCGTCGCATATCGCTTCTATTTCCTCCAGGGTAAAATCCCGATGCTCCAAATGATCGGTAGGGGACACCACACCCGGGCTGGCACAAATCTTCACAAGATCGCCCCCGCAGGCGGCAATCTCTCTTACCCGCTTTCGACACTCCCACGGCCCATCGACGATACTGGAGGGACGACCGGGACCAGCAGGCCACAAACGGGAAAGCTCCCCACAGCACCGATCCGGACCTCGAAAATCCGCATGCCCTCCGGTAGTAGAGAGCATACAAATGGCCAATTTGAGACGTGGACCCAGGACCACCTCCTGGTCCACGAGCCGCTTCAGAACAGAGGTGGCTCCACCCACGTCCCGCAGGGTTGTCACCCCTCCCTGGACTAAAGTGCGATACAAGATACGTTCGGCCCAAAACGGGGCCTCCGGGCTATTCATTTGGTCCAGTTCAGCATTTCCTACTCCCCAAAGGGTCACATGCCCATGACAGTCGATCAGTCCAGGTGTGACGGTATAGGTCGCGCAGTCGATCCGGTGAACATCCGTTCCTTGCGGACGAGTAGGGTTATGAGGAGTAACGGCCTTGATGGTTCCATCATCTATCCACACATCAACTCGCTCGTGAATAGACCCAGACGTTGCGGACGTCCCATCATAAAGTTTGTGAATATTTGAGAGAACAATCATCACATTCCTCACTTCAAGATTGACTAAACATACATGTTTTGGACTCCCCGCTTTTTCTCTACCGTATATCCGTCAACATCTGCAACACATTCGATCAAGCTTATGCCTGGGCAAGCCTTCCTGCCAAACAAGGGATATTCAGCGTTCCCCCC
Organism: Nitrospira sp.; assembly: GCA_020430245.1. GTDB lineage: Bacteria > Nitrospirota > Nitrospiria > Nitrospirales > UBA8639 > Nitrospira_E. The sequence goes on along the minus strand of JAGQKG010000136.1, from coordinate 2,933 downwards.
TCTGGGCAGCTCCCAATCTGGTCGCGTTCATTTATTAACACCTGGCAATTAATCACATCAATAGAATTTGGCGGCGTCAAAATTTTGCGGATTTATCATAAACATGATAACCTTTGAAGACATTGACTTATCTTCTTTTCTCCATTCATGAGAGACCCATTTGTCAGTTAGGTGTTCTTTCCGAATACCTGTCGATATTTTTCACCATTTGTCCCGAACAAGAAATCGTTATTGCCTCAGCAGGGATATCACAACACATTTCCCATCTGTTTGAGAGATAACCTTCACATCACATGAGGTGTAGCCAGGCATGACCACGTTCGCCCACCGCCATATCGGATCCAGTGAAGGTCAAATCCAGGAAATGTTGGGAGCGCTGGGGCTCTCTTCCCTCGATGCCCTTGTGCAATCCACGGTACCGCAAGATATTCGCCTAGCCCGATCCTTGAATTTGCCACCGGCACAATCAGAAGAAGAGGTGCTGGCTGAACTCCGCCACATGAGCGCACGAAATCAGATCTATCGATCATTTCTCGGCATGGGTTACTACAATTGCCTGACCCCACCGGTTATTGAACGGAACATTCTGGAAAATCCCGCATGGTATACCCAATACACGCCTTATCAGGCAGAAATTGCCCAGGGACGATTAGAGGCATTGCTCAACTTCCAAACAATGGTCGCCGATCTGACTGCACTTCCCCTGGCAAATGCTTCACTGCTAGACGAAGCCACGGCGGCAGCGGAAGCCATGAGTATGTGCCGGGCGCTCAGCACCCTGCAGGGACGGAATTTTTTCGTCTCTGATGATTGTCACCCGCAAATCATTGGCGTCCTACGGACTCGTGCCAGGCCATTGAACATTTCTATAACCCTGGGGAATCCAGACACATTAAATTTTTCAAACGATGAGACCTTTGGCATTCTTCTCTCCTATCCGTCCACTGACGGGACGCTCCGCTCTTATGAAGCCTTGGTCCAGCAAGCGCATGAATCCGGTGCACTTGTCGTGGTCAGTACCGACCTCCTCGCCCTGACACTCTTAGTGCCACCGGGAGAATGGGGAGCGGATATTGCGGTGGGGTCGTCGCAACGCTTTGGAGTTCCACTGGGCTATGGCGGTCCCCACGCGGCATTTCTGGCGACCAAAGAGGCCTTTAAACGACACATCCCAGGCCGGATGGTGGGAGTATCCAAAGACGCTCACGGTCAAACGGCGTATCGCTTGGCCCTCCAAACCCGGGAGCAACATATCCGGCGCGATCGAGCGACGAGTAACATTTGTACAGCGCAGGTGCTGCTGGCAAATATTGCCGGCATGTATGCCATCTACCATGGGCCAGAAGGATTAAAGAACATTGCCACCAATGTTCATCACCTCACTGCGCTCACGGCCGAAGGACTTCGTCGATTGGGATGTCAACTCGACTCCAACGCCTTTTTTGATACCCTCCGGGTTCGGTGCCCGCACCTGAGCCCGGCCCAAATAATAAAGAACGGCCAGCGGAATCTCATCAATCTTCGGCAATATGCCGACGGGTCCTTTGGCATCGCGTTGGACGAAGCGACCACCACCACAGACGTGAGTCAGCTTCTGACCCTCTTTACCGACAAAGAGTCACTTCCCTTCTCCTTACACGATCTGGCGGAAGGTCTCGGGTCATCTATTCCAACTACCTTTCAGCGACATTCTCCTTTTCTCACGCATCCTGTTTTTCAGGACTACCATTCCGAGCACGAATTGCTCAGGTATATGTATCGGCTACAATCGAAAGACCTCTCCCTCGTCCATTCTATGATTCCATTAGGATCATGCACCATGAAGCTCAATGCGACAGCGGAGATGATTCCCGTGACATGGCCGGAATTCAGCCGGTTACACCCTTTTGCCCCCAGCGACCAGGCGCAAGGGTATCAGTTGTTGTTTCGGCAATTGGAAGCATGGCTCGCCGAGATCACCGGATTTGAGGCGGTGTCACTTCAACCCAATGCCGGCTCTCAAGGGGAATATACCGGATTGATGGTCATTCGGGCCTTTCAGGAGGACCGAGGGCAGGGAGGACGGAATATCTGCCTCATTCCAGTATCCGCACACGGAACCAACCCTGCGAGTGCAGTCATCGCCGGATTGAAGGTCGTTCCTGTCGCTTGTGATAACCATGGAAACATCGACATTCAGGATTTAAAAGCTAAGTCAGCCCAATACCACGACACCCTTGCCTGTTTAATGGTGACATACCCCTCCACCCATGGCGTGTTCGAAGAAGACATTCGCAGGGCCTGTGAAATCGTCCACACCCATGGAGGCCAAGTCTATCTGGATGGCGCCAATATGAATGCCATGGTTGGCTTGGTGCACCCAGGTGCATTGGGTGCCGATGTGTGCCATCTCAACCTCCACAAAACTTTTTGCATCCCCCACGGTGGCGGAGGCCCAGGGATGGGCCCCATTGCCGTCGCATCTCACTTGGCCCCTTTTCTCCCAAGTCATCCCTTGGTACACGTGGGAGGATCAAAAGGCATCGGGCCCATCGCCGCTGCCCCCTACGGCAGCCCGAATATTCTTCCTATCTCTTGGGTCTTCATTAAACTCATGGGCGGTGATGGACTCACAAAAGCCTCACAAGTGGCCATCCTCCATGCAAACTATATGGCCAACCGATTGGAAAAATATTATTCGATGCTCTTTTCCGGTAAAAACGGTATGGCAGCCCACGAATTTATTTTAGATCTTCGCCCTTTCAAAAAATCAGCGGACATTGAGGTGGAAGATGTAGCCAAACGGCTCATGGATTTCGGATTCCATGCTCCCACGATTTCGTGGCCGGTCCCCGGCACCATGATGATCGAGCCAACCGAAAGTGAATCCAAGGCGGAATTAGACCGTTATTGTGATGCGCTCATCCTGATCCGCCAGGAAATTGCCGAGATTG
>JAGQKG010000135.1 GCA_020430245.1 Nitrospira sp. | reverse complement strand
GTCTCACGGGTGTGCCATGGTCATGGACGGCATCAATCGTTTCTGCATGAAAATCTGTAGAAATCTACCGGACGGGATACTTTGAATGATAGCGCAAGGTTTCAGTAGAGGACAGTTTTGTGGCTTTCATGCCTGGGAACAGACCAGATTCCACCCCGAATCGAATCGAAAAGACAAATGCTAATGGCAGTGGGTTGCACCACTTGCCCCTCAATTTCCAATGTCATAGACCGCGAGAATCCCATCCTGAAAGACTGCGGGACATTTCCATTGCAGACCGGAAATAGCTGAATCAGAACGCGCCGGATGCAGAAAAGTGGAGCGCGGCCCTGTTCCGACTACCAGAGCGAGCGTAAACGGCGCATGGAGGTCGCGCTATGCAAGAGCGGGAAATCCTGAAAAACAATCTTTTACAGGTAGATTTCACTCGGAGAAACATAATGCCGTCGAGAAAATAGCGTCATGAATTAGTCGGCACCCGCAGCTACGATTGCTCCAGAATATGGTGGATCAGGCTTCGTCTGGACATGGTGAGTATGTCAGTTTGTTGCCAATCATAAAGGTTACTCATCTTCAGGTGGCCTTCACTATTGGGGGAGTGGAATCGTTAGAAGAATCCCACCCATCACGTCTCCCGCCTTGAAATCCCTCTTGGGGCTTTTAGGGTGCACATTGTGACAATCGGCGCACATCTGAGACAGGGCTTTATCGGCGTAAACCGCTTGGAAGACACGAGTCTTACCCTCGGTTGTCACACCTGTATAGGGATGATCGGTATTCACGAGGATCTTCGCAAGTGCGATCCGCTCGAACTCTGTCGTTGGGGCATTCTTTTTATTTATCGGCCAACTGCTGATCAGCCGGTATCGAATTCCATTTTGTTGTTTAGCCACGAGACGCCCCGTTTCGAGTACAAATTGGGCGGGTAAAGGGAGTTCTCCGTCCTCCTTCCAGTGTTCCGAAGCGTAGACAATGCCTCCCGCCTGCATCCGCTCCACAATCTCGCTCGTGTAAAACGTTCGATCCGCCTGGATTACACTATGAATATAATCGGCGGCGATTTTCGGGGATATGCCCTTGGGCGGATCTATCTCCTTGCTCGCGGCGGAGAACACCCACTGACCGAGTAGGCAGGTGAAAACTGTTCCAACAACGAGTCCCAACCAAAAGGCTCTCATGTTCATGATTTGTCCTCCATTTCTGCTTGTGGCTTGATTCGTTCATTGGCACCAATAGCCGTGCTCTCAAACGAATAATTCCGAACAATTTGTGTATTATTTGTTTTTGAACCATGGTACTCCTGTGGCCAAAAACAAAACCAGCTGTTATTGCTCAATAACATTACCAATTCGTATTGTTGCTCTCTTGTGATTATAAAATTCAAAACAGGCTTTTTAAACTCAGCATGGGCTTCCTGCACTCTCTGAAAGTTACGCAAGTGGATTTTTTCGTATTTCCGCGTCCCCCATAAGTGATCGCCAAAGATGTTATCCAACATATGGCTGCGACCATCCATGCTGACTAGAGTGTTTTTTGCTGATAACAAATCGTTGAAGCCTGCGATAGTAATCTAACGGTCTTGATCACTATTGAAAATTTCACCTTGGACTGGCTTTAAGACCTCCGCGAAGGTGTTGATATAAAACGCGGCTTGGAGTGTTGGGTTTGGGGCCCTACTACACGCTGACGCTAGGCCAAACCGGTTCTGTGAGGTTGAAGTGCCTCAGAAAAGAACGTCGAGACAAGGTTTGTAATGTTATGACTCAGGGCATGTCTGTTTCATATTCCCACGATCTGGCTTATTCTGAACCTATCAAAAGCGCGTATTTTCGGCAATTTTTCAGGTGAATAGTTAGGCAGCGAACGACCTGTCTACCTGGCCTATTGAGAATGAGTCTTTTTTATGGCGTTGCCTGGATTCAGATGATAAATTTTCCTGAGAAGACATGAGCAGATGGTGCTATGGAGAGGATGGATTTTGGTGCCAGGATTAGGACGGATGTAGGTTGACAAAAGGGGTTGTGGACTTCCGGTGAGAATGCGTATCATCGTAAGCGCTGTACACGCTATGGGTTGTCCATCTATTTAATATTCATGTCTTTTTGGGGTAGGGGTAGTTATGAAACACGATGATTTGAATTCGGTTGTAAAGCATTTTCTGTCTAGCCAACTGTCTGGGCAAAGGGTTATGGGCACACAAAGGTCATTTAGCTATAGAGGACTGGTTTTGGTGATGGTCTTGGGTTGTCTGGGGATGGGGACTTCCGTGGGATATTCCGAAGAGCAACCTCAGGAGCTTCCCAAGCCCTTTCATAAAACCACCCCCCCTCTTTTTCAGGAATGGAATTTTGATCAATCGTCACTAAATGGTTTGCCAGATGGTTTTACACAAGCTGTTGGTGGATCTTTAGGAGAAGGGGGATGGTCAGTCAAAGAGGATAATGCCGCTCCCAGTCCTCCTCATCTCGTAGAACAGCGTTTACAGTGTGCTGAGGGTTGGTGCTATCAGTTACTCGTTGCGGAAGGCGCTGTGGTTGAATATGTGGATCTTTCAGTCCGGTTAAAGCTTAATCTGGGAACACCGACCGGGAAAGCCGGTTTGGCCTATGGGATCCAAGATGAGAGAAATTTTTATGCCACCGTGGTTGAACCCAGAACAAACGAGGTTGTGGCTTATGTCGTCAAGGATGGGCAACCAACCGAGTTGGGGAGGGAGTCCCTGATTCCTCGATCTACTGAGTGGCATTCTCTCCGGATTCAACGAAATACTATTATCAGTAAGGAGTTTACCGAAATTTCTTTTGATAACCACCTGGCTCTTGATGTCTATGATCAATCATTCAAAAAGGGCAAATTGGGATTGGTTGTAATGGGGGATGGCGGGTTTTCGTTTGATAATCTTCGTGCGATGGAATTGATGACCAATCGCCCCCTTTCCAGGCCGTCGGCTTATTAAGCTGGATGCGGTTAACGAACGTCAGGCTCGAGTCGGTCTAGGATAGAGATCAACAGGTCTTCAGGAGTGGTCGCTTCAAGGATTAACGCCCTGTTTGCCGGGAGGAGAAACCCCTCTCGGACTTGATGGTCGAAAAATCCCAGGAGACTATCAAAAAATCCAAAACAATTCAGTAGCCCACAGGGCTTGTGGTGAAGTTCTAACTGCGCCCAGGTTACCATTTCGCAACATTCTTCCAATGTTCCAAATCCACCGGGTAAGGTGATGAATCCGGCTGACAGATCTGCCATGAGTGTTTTTCGTTCATGCATGGTGTTCACAATATGCGTGGCTGTGAGTTCCTGATGTAGAAGTTCCTTCTCTGCCAGATGCTTGGGAATAACTCCGATGACGGACCCACTTTCCTGCAGTACGGTTGATGCCAGTACGCCCATCAGTCCAATATTGCCCCCGCCATAGACCAAACCCATTCCCTGTTGGACGAGCGCATGACCCAATTGCTGAGCCATGTTCGTAAATCCCGGGTGATGCCCGAGATTTGAGCCGCAAAAAACACAAATATATCGCATGGGATGGGTTGATGATCTTTCAGTAATCGAAATGAGTTTGATGGCTATAGGGAAAGGAGATGGTTCATGCTAAGCCAGGACAAGCGGCAGAACTCCCCAAAGTGACAGAGTCCTTCTTAATTTGATATGGGGAGAGCGGTCAATGCGTATGGATTAATACGAGAGCCATTTAAGTGAATGCCCCAATGAAGATGGGGGCCAGTGGCTCTTCCAGTGGCTCCGACTTTGCCTAGCGCTTCTCCTTTTTGAATCGTTTGCCCCGTGGTAACGTCGATCTCTGAGAGGTGAAAATACATGGAAAACAGTCCTACCCCATGATCCAGGACCACACCCTTTCCGGAAAAGAAGTGATCAACTGTTTTCACAACGATCCCTTTGTTAATGGCTTGAACCGGAGTGCCTTTGGGCGCAGCGATATCTTCACCTGAATGGGGATTGCGGGGCTGACCATTAATGACTCGACGACTGCCAAACACGCCAGTGACTCTTCCATTGACAGGCTCAAGAAATGGACCATCCCATAAGGGATGAGCACCAATGTGATGAAAGGCTTCTGTCAATTCTTTCTTTTCTTGTTGGACACGTTTTAATGTCTTGGCGTCAAGATCCACCGTATTCTTCGGGAGGGTCAGGCGTTGCACAGTATAGTCTTCTTTGATGATTAAGACGGAGTAGCTGAGATGATCTGATCCGGAGTCGGAATGGACCGTGATACTTAACTCCTGCATTCCCGGTGGATCTTCCATATCGATTCCGACCATGCCCGCATACTGGTTGTCGCCGTTAGGGAAAAAGGGAATCTTCCGTTTGAGAAATACGCCGCTTACTTTGGCCTGAGGTTGGGATATCGGCACATTGACCCAGAGCACTTGTCCCTGTTTCCCGTTGATTTGTCCATTGGCACCCGGTCGGTTTCGTTCCGCACTCGGAACAATCTGAATAGGGAAAATGCTGGCGAGCAGTAGGCAAACGACAAACAGGAATTTCCAGGAGGTTGAAGGATGGGGTGGGGGCGATGCGCTTATCATGGGTAGAGGCGATTATGGGGAACTTGGCTGAGCAATTCTTCTACCCGTCGATTAAAAGGACAAAAGGGATCCATGCATAAAATGGTTTCTTCCCAGTACCCGTTCAGTTTGAGATAAGTCCAATCCACAGTATACGACCGATTTTTCGCACGGGCAAATCTGATGAAATCTCCCCGCACTTTTGCGCGTGTGGTTTGAGGAGGCCTTGTTTTTGCCTGTTCAATCGCGTCCTCATCGATCATTGTTCGAAGGTGATTACGTTCAGCTAGGAGATGAAACAGGCTTCGTTGTCGGTTAATGTCATGATATTGCAAATCCATCATGCCTAATCGGGGGTCATCCCATCCGCAAGATTTTTTGGCCATGTAATTTTCGAGAAGCCATTGCTTCGTGATCCAGTCGATTTCGCGGATGAGTGCCATGGGGGACGTCTTCAGCAGCTTCAGTACTCGGCCCCATTCATAATGCACCTCTGTCATGACTTTATTGGGAGGTTGCAAGGCGAGATATTCGCCCGCCCGCTCCCAGAATGTCTGTTGAATTTCCAATGCAGTCAGGTTGCTTCCATCCTCAAGCTTGACGGTTTTTTTTAGAGTGGGATCCCGAGAGATGTCTCGAATCGCCTTGACGGGTTCTTCTAGCTCAATATGTGGAATGGTAAACCCGTCCTCGATCATTGAGAGAACGATCATAGCTGTCCCCACCTTTAAGTAGGTGGAAAATTCAGACATATTGGAATCACCGAGAATGATATGAAGCCGACGGTATTTCTCGGCATCAGCATGAGGTTCGTCGCGTGTGTTGATAATGCTTCGGGAAGACGTTGTAGAAGAAGAGGTTTTTTCATGGATATGTTGCGCGCGTTGGGAAATGAAATATTGAGACTTCCCCGATACTTTCAGGATTTTCCCGGCTCCCGAAAAAATTTGACGGGTGACGAAAAAGGGAATGAGTTGTTCGCTGACTTTCCAGAAATCCACATCACGGCGCATAAGGAAGTTTTCATGGCAGCCATAGGTGTTGCCGAGAGAATCCGTATTGTTCTTGAAGATGAAGATTTCCCCGGACAGTCCTTCTTCGCGCAAGCGCTCTTCGGCAATGGGCAGGCAACTTTCTAAGATCCGCTCACCGGCTTTGTCGTGGATGATCAAATCCAGCAGATCGTCGCATTCGGGGGTGGAGTATTCTGGATGGCAGCCGGTGTCCTGATAGAACCGTGCCCCATTTGTGAGGAAGGCATTGGATGGCCAGCTATTGGGGATGAGTCCCTCAAAAATGTACCCAAGGATTTTTTCAATGGGTAGGTAGACCCGTCCATTCGGCGAAAATGTCAGACCGTATTCACTCTCAAGGCCAACGATGCGTTTTATCATACCGGGCCCGTCCCTCTCCTCATGCTTTTTAAGGGCATGTGTGCCTTGTCTTCCACCGGCCTCTTCCTCGTTTGAAGGAGTTACCCCTTAATCTATGGTATCCTCCTCGAGTGGTTCGATCTTGCTGGATAGGATTTCTTAATCGTGCGTATCTTTTACTTTCCGGGTTTTGAAAATGAACTATGGTTGAAAGTATGTGGATTACTTCAATAAAGCCCATACTCAGAATACACCCAGATTAATCAATGATCAACTGAATGAGAGGGAGAAATGGATGAGGGGTTACGATAGAATTTGAGAGGCTTCGATGATTGGAACCCGACGAAACCTTCTACCTATTCGAGTCCGGTCCAGGAGTGCGACTTCCAATCCTTCTAGATTTGCTCGAGGATCGGCACCCTGTTCAAAGGCGTGTTGGCAGAGGGTTAAGGCTTCTTTGAGTGACGGGCAGGTTTCAGGAGTTTCTTTTCTGAGCAGGGTCAAGATTGTTTCAGATCGTCCTCCAATTGCAGTGAACCTTCGTTCGTCCACAATACTCCCATCAAAGGAGATGCGGTATAACTCATTGCCCTCAGGTGTCTCGCCTACTTGAGCCAAGAGTAGTTCCACTTCGTAGGGTTTCATTTCCTGGCTAAAGAGCGTGCCGAGTATTTGTGAATAACCGTTTGCCAGAGATCGTGCGGTCACATCTTCGCGGCTATACATCATGCCTTTGACGTCGGCATGTTGAATGCCGGCTTTCCGGAGATTCTCAAATTCACTGTACCTCCCCGCACCGGAAAATGCGATGCTGTCATAGATCTCAGAAATTTTGAACAGAGAGGCGCTGGGGTTATCGGCGACAAACAGCACTCCATCCGAATATTCCATGGCGATGATCGACCGGCCCTTGGCAATGCCTTTTTTGGCATACTCCGCCCGGTCCTGCATCATTTGTTCGGGTGAAACGTAATAGGGCAGGGGCACGTGCTATGTCTCCTGTTTCTGGTTTACCAATGCTTCGCACACGGTAGCCAATCGGGTGTCATCCACATCCCGAACCCCCCGGCAATCAACTAATTTGACGGTCGGGAAGATCCGCCGGACCAGGTCCGGTCCACCGGTCCCGACATCTTCATCTGCGGCATTGAGGAGGGCTCGAAGGGCTACTTTGACCGCGGTTTCTTCTGGTAAGTTTTTTCGGAAATACTCTTTTAGTGTCGATCGAGCATCTTTTCCGCCTGAACCGACTGCATGAAAATCCGTATCCTCGTACCGCCCTCCCGTAATGTCATATTTAAAGAGCCGCCCAATTTCTCGTTTGTGGTCATAGCCGACAAAAAGGGGAATGACTACGAGCCCATGTAAGACCATGGGAAAATTGGCCTTTACCATATGCCCAAGCCTGTTGGCTTTTCCTTCGCAGGTTAAGGGTTTTCCGTCAAGCTTTTCATAATGTTCCAGTTCGATGCGGAAAAGTTTTGCCATTTCTACGCAGGGCCCTGCAGCTCCAGCAATAGCCATCGCGGAATAGTCATCAGTTTGAAAGACCTTTTCCATTCGATTTGCGGCAATTTGAAACCCTTCGGTAGCGCGACGGTCTCCGGCGATGAGGACGCCGTTCTCATAGGTAAAAGCGAGAACCGTTGTGCCGTGTGGCCAGGGAAGATGTCTGATCGACATCAAAGAAGAGTCTGTTTGGCCTTGTTGGGGAAGTGAGGTTTCCCATCGCGCCATGGGAAGTAATTCCGGTCGTTGCGAGGTGAGGTATTGGTAAAAACTGGAGCAGGGGTCACCTGAGAAGTTTGGAAAGGGGATGTTTTCAGAATTCATGCGACCTCAATACTACTTTGCCGGTTGGATTCCTTCTTTCATTCAGGACTTCACGAGTCGGGATAATAACTGATCCACACAGGTAATGTCCCTAAACAATTCTTGCGTGAGTTGTTGGGTGCCTCGATACGGATCCATCAGTGGGATACGCTTAATGGTGGAATTTCCGGAATGCAGGAGGATGGACGTCCAACTCATGCCGTATACCTGGTCCGGCAGATGCTTTAAGCATTGACCACGGAAATATGCCCGTGTGAATACCGGTGCAGTCTGGCGAGCACGTTCGACTTCCTGCTCGAGAGTCAAGCGTTCGATTTGTCCCGTCCGCTCCAAGGTATAGTACAGTCCCTTGGTGGGTCGTACGTCGTGATACTGTAAATCCATCATGGCCACCCTGGGATCTTTCCAAGAGCAATGTTTGCGATCCATGTAGGATTGAATCAATGCATGTTTGGCGACCCAATCGACTTCTCGCCGAAGCTCAAAGGGATCACGCTCCAAGGTATCCAAGGTGGACTCCCAACGGACTAGCACCTCTTTGGTGATAGGGGAGACCTCCCTGGTTCGATAAAAGTCATGGGCTGCTTGTAGAAAGGCCCGCTGAATAGCGATGGCGGTGGTGTGTTGCCCATTTTGTAATTGAAGCGAAGTTTTTACAGTCAGATCTCGTGATACGGTCTTGATGGCCCTGACGGGATCGGTTATTTCAATATGAGGGAGGGTTCCTTGCTGTTCCAGCATTTCCATGACAATGGCTGTAGTGCCGACTTTTAAAAAAGTCGATACTTCGGACATATTGGCATCACCCACGATGACGTGAAGGCGTCGGTAGTCGGCTTGATGGGCATGGGGTTCATCACGGGTATTAATGATGGGACGGTTGACCATGGTATTGAGATCAAGCAGACATTCAAAAAAATCTGCCCGCTGTGAGATTTGGTAGTGAATAGGATCTGTGCCGTTTTCGGCTCCGACTTTTCCTGCGCCACAGAAGATAGGGCGTGAAACAAAGAAGGGGAGTAGAACGTTGGCAACCTGCTCAAATGGAATTCGGCGGGACAAAATGTAATTTTCGTGGTATCCGAAACTGTTTCCTTTCCCGTCTGAGTTATTGCGGTAAACCAAAAAATTCTCTTCTCCCATACTGTGGTTCAGTCGAGCCAAGCACTCAGCTACAATGTGATCCCCGGCACGTTCATAGGCCACCACTTCCCGGGGATTGCTGCATTCGGGAGTGGAATATTCCGGGTGTGCTCCGTCAACATAGAGGCGACCGGCGTTCGGCAGGACTTTATTGAGTTGACGATTATAGGAGGCGCTTGGTCGTTCGGGTTCGCCTTCGACCGGAAAGCCACGCGCATCCCAAAAGGGATTTTCATTTTCGTAATCCCATAGAGCGGCGGGAGCGGGGAGATGGGGACAGTGACTGACTAACCGAAGGGAATTCGCTACGGGATCAGGGTGCCCTGGGGAGCGAGAAATAATCCCGAATTCAGTTTCCGTTCCAAGTATTCGCAGCAAGGAAGCCTCATGTAAAGCAGGTAGAAATGATTAAAAATAATGGCCAACGCTGATGGTTTCTATTTCTCGGGGCTCTGAGTCCTCATCGGTGGTTAAGGTGCGGACATGAACGATTTTTTCGCCTTTTTTCCCTGCTATTTTTGCCCAATCATCAGGGTGAGTGGTATTTGGTAAATCTTCCTGTTCCTTGAATTCCTCTCGAATGCCCCGCAGAAAGTCCTCGGATTTGAGGCCTTTGGCGTCGCCGGAGATTGCCCGTTTGATGGCCAATTTTTTTGCACGGGAGACAATACTTTCGATCAATGCCCCACTGGCAAAATCTTTGAAGTACACGGTTTCTTTTTCACCATTGGCATAGGTGACTTCTAGAAATTGATTTTCTTCCGTCAAGGCATACATTGCCTCGACGGTGGTCTCGATAAGATGGTTAATATATGAGGATCGATCTGAGCCATGGTGGGTCAATTCAGATTCCGCAAGGGGTAAATCTGAGTGAAGATATTTCCCGAGGATATCCTTTGCACTCGGCTTGTCAGGTCTGGGAATCTTAATTTTGATATCCAAACGTCCTGGTCTCAACACCGCCGGGTCAATGAGGTCTTGCCGGTTACTGGCACCAATGACGATGACGTCTCGAAGACTTTCTACTCCATCAATTTCAGACAAGAATTGGGGTACGATGGTCGATTCCATGTCCGAGGAAATCCCTGTCCCTCTGGTTC
>JAGQKG010000134.1 GCA_020430245.1 Nitrospira sp. | reverse complement strand
TGGAATCGGTTATCCCCGAAGGAACCCTTCCGAAAGAAATACACGTGAACCGTGACCGGTTGCCGCTCGTGCTTCCTCCCTCTATCAATGGTCCTGACTATAACGGAGGGTTTCTCCGGTTTACCTGGTAACATTCGAAATTTTTTTGCATGTACTGGCCTCATCGACCACTGGATCGATTTTATGGGTAATAATCGTCTTGCTGGACAATTTGACTCCAATGTCCCGACTAATCTGGCCAACCCACACAGGCATTCCCTGCAAATTTACCGGAGCGCGCCAAAGTCGTAAATGATTGCGTTCATCCACAGTTTCCCGAGCTTTCTGAAAGGACGCATCCTGTGACCGGCCGAACAGATACAGCGGTGACAACGGCGACGTCCGATACCGACTGCCGAAAATCGAGGATAGGGCGGTCCGCCAGGCCGTACCTGTACTAAGGGTTTCCGTCAGGTCCCACCCCCTTCGAGCCAGCGTGACGACCCCATGGCGTCCCTGGCCAACGATCACGAGATTGAGTGGATCTCCGTCCGTTTGCTGATCACCGCCCAAGACACAGCACGGCAAGTGGGTCAGGTAGTCACGTAGCTCATCGAGATTGAGCGTTCGCATTTCATTCGGCGCATACAATTTGGTCGTATCACGCTTCATGAAATCCGCCTGGAAGCCAGGGACGGGAAGTACGAAATCGAAATCGTAGGTCTTCCGATCCCCGAGGAGTTGCACCGCAAAAGCTTTCACGCCTGGATCAAAATGCGTGAATACAAAACCAGCCGTGGTGACGCCGGCCGGAATGAGCAATGGAACATGTTGCTCATAAAAATAGTGCATCTTGGCCGCCACACCTCTTTCCCCGAATCCCTGGCTGAGCCAAGCCGCTTCGGAAGGGGCGAAGTAGTCGGGGTCGATACTCAAAAGCTGAAGGACCAGTTCTTTCTCAGTCTGATTATGGATCTTCAGCCATACGGGTTGTATGTTTTTGCCCGGCAAGGAGCTTCCAAACACCTCCTCGCTTTCCGATGCGCTGAGAACGACGGCAGAAACCTGCACCGGTCCTTCCTGCTGAGTTTCCACCCGTTTAAGAAATGCCTGGGGGAACGAGTCCGGCGGAACATATTTCATGCAGCCAGCGATCAAAAGCAGCATGGATAGCAACCCTGTCCTTCCAATCAATGAGAACCTTTGCATATACTCCTCCAACCCAAGATTGAGTTTTGCCGGTCCTAGCTCCATGACCCGGCAATGTACCATTGGAGTGCTTTTCCGTTCCAGCAGGAACTAAATCAATAGCAGGGAATCGCTGATGAAAACTGACGAAAAACGCATTGTCATGGGTTTGGTAAAACATCCGCGGGTGTTTGAGGGTTTCGGAACTTTATTCCATTTCAGCAGAAACCTATTTACAATGAACTCCTCCTGTTGCCCGAGAAAGGGCAATGAGCATTGCCTTATACAGGGAGGTTACTTTTCCAATTTCCTCCCTTTCTCTCTGAGCAGTCTCCACTTATGATTTTTGGGCACATTCAACCGAAAGATATCGCTGCATGGTCTAGCATCACGACTCTCGCATGGCTCTTGGCGATTGGAAGCCACTCTGTTGTTTGGGCTGTGGATGTCATTCAATTGAAGAATGGAGACCAGGTTTCCGGCGACATTCTCTCGATGGAAGATACGGTTCTAACCGTCGATACTGATTATGCGGATATCCTCAAGATCGACTGGGATGACGTCAAAGGTCTGATTTCCGACGAACCCATTTGGGTTTCTTTTCATGACGGAGCGGATATTCCCGATGGTGTCGGCGTCCGGGAAGGAGACCGCTTGATCGTGTTTCGTCTTGAGCCGGATGGTCCGGTTCAACTGGATAGAATCAAAACCATCAATCTGTTCGCATTGTCTTACAGGGGATCGCTCACCTTTGGAGGAAGTGTGACATCCGGAAATACCGACACCCAAGCCACAAATGGCTCAGGAACGCTCACGATCAACAAAGGTTGGCATCGGATCATTCTGGACGGCCGGGCCAATCGCGGAGAGGCCGATGGAAAACTTACCGCGAAAAACGCCGCAGGCAACATTCGGTGGGATTATTTTCTAACCAAACGTAGTTATATTCCCGTCATTAATTTTTCCGAATACGACAAATTTCAAAAACTGACCTACCGGAATACGACGATCGTCGGAGCCGGATATGATATTCTGGATAGGCGGAGAAATTTTTTAACGGTGGCTGCAGGCCCTACGGCCATCTATGAAAACTATAGTACCCAGGCGGCCACGGTCATTGCCGGTCTTTCGTGGTTGGCCCGTTGGGAACTGGAATTTCTCAAAGGAGACCTCAAGGTTTGGCATCATCACATCGGAACTCGGGACATCGGTCGGGACAATGCCGTCCGTATCAACGCGGTGCAGGGAATCAGTATCGACATTTACAAAGACCTCTCCCTCAGTCTCGAATATAACGTCCGATACAATTCCGAACCTGCCGATGACCGTAAAACCACCGACAGTACCATCGTCTTTGGTCTGACTCTGGATATTCAGGGATAATCAGAAAAAATCCCCGTTAATCTATCCAATGCAGGACGTCACGGACGACGGACCACCGGGGAGTTTTCTTTTTGGCTCCCCTGCCCAAAATCCAATGTTCAAAAACCGTGTCGAGCGTTCCGTCCCGTTTTTTTAATCTCAGCCAGGCATTCACAAAATCCGCAAAGTTCCGGTGACTTTTTGGCATGGAATACACAAGTGGAATTTTAATGGGATGAGGAAGAGGGACCGCCACCGTATAAGCCGGGTAAATCAAGGTCCAGGCCGAACCGGCTTCGGCGACATACAGGAGCGCATCGAAATTTTTGCCGTTATCCTTGAAGAATTCACGCGGCGAATTGACGGGTATCAATGTAGCCTGGGGCAACAAACCTTGGGCGATGCCTTGATAGTACCGCGAATATGCAGACACCCCAATCTTCAAATCACCAAGTTTCCGAACGTTTTCCCATGCACTGAAGACTTCCTTGTCATGATCTTTCACCACGAAGGCTACCGTAGAATCCATATACCCGTCGGAAAAAATCACCTGTTCGGTCATTCCCGGCCTGAGCGCGGAACCCGACATCACGATGTCACACACATTGCCGTTCAGATACTCCACAATCTTGCCTCGATCCGGAAGCCTGACAAATTCAACATTCACCCGGAGATCATTGGCGAGCAAGTGGGCCATCTCGATGTCGAATCCCACCAGTTCGCCGATTTGATTCCGGAAGGCGAACGGCAAACTATCCTTGAAAAATCCGACTCGAAGCACCCCCCGCCGCCGAATGGCTTCCAAGTCCGTGTTTTCTGATGAGGCAAGGGTTTTCCCATCGGGAGGCATGTCGCGAATCCTGGTTTCTGCAGGTTCAAATCTCAATGCCATTTCGACAAAGGCTTGGTATTTGGTGTACTCGGGATCGATCGCATAGGTAAAAAACAAACGGGTTCCTCCGAGAAGGACGCCGCCCAATAGGAAACAGACAGTCAGATAGCCCGCTAGTTTTCCCCATTGAACCCGCAACTTGCCGGCCATGGCACAACTTCCGAGAAGGCCAAGCACCCACATGTGCATGGCGGCCGTCATGGTCCCCAAGCGCCCTGTGAAGACATCCACGGTCACGAATAGCTGAAACATGTCCGCAGGAATCCGGAATAGATCTAACAAAAAGGGAATACCGATCATGGTGCCCCCGAAGAAACTTGCGAGGCCTGACACCAAGAACCCTGGATAATGCGCCGGAGACAAGGTCGACCCGGCAAACCATCCGGCAAACGGAACAAACGTGAGGCTGAGTAACAAGCCGGAAGAAGGGAATGTATACGAAGTCGGCACAATGACTTCAATCGCGGAGGTCGTTTCTTCATCAGCTAATTCCGCATCTTCCAGTAACCTCCGACCTCCCTCCGTCAGCAGGGGAAGAATGATCATGGAATTACCTGTCGCAAAGGCTGTCACGAGCGCGCTCCGCACCGAACGCAGAATTTTCATGTAGGGTAACGGGGTGAGGTTGGCTACCAGAGCCGGCAGGACCCAGAACGTGAGGAAGACAGCCGCAACCACCTGTGCAATGAGGAATATCTGTAAACGTCCCAATTCTTCGAAGTTCAAGGTTCCCGCCGCGCTGGCGGCGATGGCGAATACACCAACAGGGGCCAATTTCATTACAAAGTCGGTCACTCTGGCCATGACTTTCATGATGACCGACAGCAGATCAAGCATGGGTTGTTTCTTTTCGATGCCGATCAATGCAATGCCCACCATGATGCTAAACAGCACCACGGCCGGGACGATACTGTTGGCAAGAGAAAAAAATGGATTGGAAGGGATATACAGTTGAAGAAAATCGAGCGGTTGAGTCTCTTCAGCCAAAGAGGGGCTGAAAAACATTGCGGATGGCCACTGAGGAAAGGTTAGGGGAAGGACTGCCACCACGGTCAGCGCGATAACCCATAAGAGCACCAAAATCCCTCCGGCCTTCTTGCCCATGGAGATAGCCTCTTCATACGTCAGGCTCCCTAGTCCGTTCATCAGAGAGACCATCAGGAATGGTAGAATAGCCATCTGTAATAATTGAACAAAAGCCTGGCCGACAATACCGATCGGTTCGGTTTCTTCCCCGAAAAAAAATCCGGTGATAATTCCTAGACCCATTCCAAAAAGAATTTTGGCCGAAAGGCTCAGACGGGGAGTTTTGGAAAGAGATTGTTCCATTGTTATGAACTAAGAGAAAGTTTGATCTTATTCCATGCGACTTCTTTTACCCCAATTCTTTCACTTAAGTACAGAAGGTACGCTTTACCCGATCGAAGACCAGTCAAATATAGGCCTTTCTTGGGCTATGTGGCTAGGAGGTTCTGCTGAAACGGACGCGGTTTAGTGAAACGCAGCTTTTGGACATTCTGTGACAGGTGAATGCGGGGATCAAGGTCAAAAAGCTCTGTTGCGCACATGGTAGCAGGGAAGCTTCCACTCAAAGCTAGCGCCGAGGCTCATATGGCGTGAGCCTCTGGGTATCTACTGTTCCGAATTTGATGTTCGGGAGCGGACCGTGCGAAATCCAAGGTGATTGGTTCCCGTGCTGATTTCACCTTTGCCGCGTGTACCGACCATGTAGCGGGAGCAGTATTGGTCGGTACAAAGAAACGACCCGCCACGGTGGACACGTTTTTTTTCACCGGGCTCGCTGGGGTCAAACGAGGAGGTCGGTCCTTGAGGGTTGCGGGCCACACCCCCTGCCATCGCAAGTCGGGCGTAGTAATCAGGCCGATACCAGTCACTCGTCCATTCCCACACGTTGCCTGCCACGTCATACAACCCGTACCCGTTAGGTGGAAATTTTGCAACAGGCCCGATGCCGGTATACCGATCTTCTCCCGTGTCTTGCTCCGGAAAATGACCCTGGTAACTATTGGCCATCCATTGTCCGTCCTTCATAAATTCATCACCCCAAGGATAGATCTTTCCGGCTAATCCCCCGCGGGCGGCGAATTCCCATTCGGCCTCAGTAGGGAGTCGCTTTCCGGCCCACTTGGCATAGGCCACTGCGTCCTCATAGGCGATATGTACAACAGGATAGTGCTCGCGATCCTTCAGTGTACTTGCCGGACCGAGCGGATGACGCCAGTTTGCGCCTTTGATATAGCTCCACCATCGAAAATGGTTGTCCAGCGGCACAGAATGGTTCGGGGGGGAAAATACAACGGAACCTGCCACCAGGTTTTCAGGCGGAGCACCAGGAAAATCCTCTAAACGTGGGGTGCGTTCTGCGACCGTGATATAGCTGGTGGTCTCTACGAACTGGGCGAACTGCGCATTAGTGACCTCTGTTTTATCCATCCAGAATCCATCGACGTATACACGATGGATCGGCCGGGAATCCCGCGTGGCATGCATGCCCACGTCGTTCATTTCATCATCCGAAGAATCGGCTGCCCCCATGGAAAATTCGCCGCCGGGAATCCAGACCATGCCATCCGGCGCAGGATCGGCCGGGGATGGCACGGGTACGGTGCCTGAGGAAGCAATTGCGGATGGGACCGACGAATTTTCAGCCGAGGTTGGAGGCGTATTGGGGGCAGACAAGACTTGTCCGGACTTCGCGGCAGAAATACCCATATCGCATGTCATGCCGACCTGTGGGTTTGGCAAAGATGACCGGCCTGATTGCGTCGTGCTATACCACCAGATTCCCAGTCCCAGACATATGGCGAATCCTGCCGTGCCAAGTGTTTTGAACCCATAGGATGGCTTAGGTTTCCCTTCTTTCTTCAAGCGGCGGGCGGCTCTCATGATTGCCTTCCAATTATCTGAAAAAAAGAAATTGAGTCTCCCGGTGAATAATGGCTTACGAGAATCTACCGAGACTTGTGGTTGTTTTCAACATGTTTTACGCCGAACAGAAGGCGGTGTGTGTGATTGAGCTCAACCTGCCTGTGGTTCAGCCCAGATAAGGCCGATTCGCTAATCAATTCAACCTTGGTCCTGAAATTTAAACTTGGGTTGCTCACCGATCGCTTCGGTCACTGTAACCTTGAGCAGGTAACGTCCGTTGCGGATTTTACACTGCTGGTAGCGGCCATGTAACCATTCGCCCATGATACTTCATCCTGGTTCCTCCCATCCACCGCCGGAGTCAGGCGCCTTCTGTTGGACCCATGGAGGATTTTGAATCGCTGTCCGGTAACCGAATGGCGGAACGAGATGGTTTTGATCACGATCAACTATTTCAACTCGTCGCCACCGAGCGTCATCCCGCCATTTTGCATGAATTCGGTCACGGTGAAGAGCTTGTCTGTGGCCTCAGTCTCCATCCTGCTGGCGAACTTCAAGAACTTCCCGGGTAGGGTCTTGCTGAACTGCGAATCGGAGTCAAGCGCAGCTTATCCGGCATCCTGATATTCGACATGCTCGGTCGTCGCGCCCCAATCAAGTGGCTTCATGATCTTCACCGTGAAGCCGCCCAGGTGCGTCATGGGTTGATCTGGGGGAGTAATTGTAGAACTCTTCCGGCCGGGTGATGGTGTTGACGAACCCCAGATAAGAGTTGAGCGACGAACTCGTGTGCAGATGCGTTTCGCCGAAATAGACTTCGTGTTCGGAATGTGTCCGGGCGAGAGCCGACGAACTTGTCTGAATCAACAGTCCAGCGATCATCATGATGGTTGTCACAAAGCCGGGATTAAACGATGGAGAGGATGGTTCTTCATACTCTGCCTCCTGTTTCTCGCATGAAATATGTTTGGCAATCTGACCACAGGTCACGGGATAGCCCTTGGCCTTGCCGGTCCAGCCCGCTGAACGTGATAAGGTGAGCGATTGATCGGGATTCTTCTTTAACCTTGGCCGTCTGGGTGACTTCTAAAACAAATGCCTGCTCCTATAATCATAAATTGCTTATGGGCAAAAACCGCATGTGCTTGATGAAACACAACGATTTATTAGAGGCCGGTTTTAGAAAAGGTTGAATAGTGGGCCAGGTATCTTCGGCTGGCATTGGATGAAGCGCGCGGGCGACGGGAGCGTCAGAAGGAGATCACATTTTCCATGGTTTCCTCTTACGAGCAGGAGGAAAACTTTAAAATTTCCAGTCGGCATTGAGGCTGACAAAGAATAGCTCATTACGCTTGAAGTCGCCCTTGAGAAAAGTGTCGTCGTTAATCTTGGCTTTTCCGAGATCGATGTATTCGAAATTACCTCCTATCGACAGGCGTTCACTCCATTGATATCGGGTTCCCACTGCGTAACGAAGTTGACGGTCGACCGGTAGGGAGGCCTGCCGGTTTTTAGCGTCAACGGGGTTTGAATCGTAGGCTATGCCGGTCATTAGGAGCCATGGCTTTGAGGGCCGGTAATGAATCCCTCCTGCCAGTTTGTAGGTGTCGTCGAAATGGGTGGGTAATGAACTGGATCCTCTCTCGACGGAGAGGGGAATGTTTTTGAATGCACTCCAATCCTCCCAATCCACTGTTGCCAACAATGCGAACCGGTCATTCAATTCATGGTAGAATCCGACTTCAACGAATTGCGGGAACTTCATTTCAAGAGTTGAGCCCACATCCACACCGCCCAAGGCACCGCCTGAAATTTTCAAATCCCCGTCAAATTCAAATTTCGTCTTCGATTGGTATTTCACTCCCAGTCGTGACGTGTCGCTGAATTCCACCAAGGCCCCAACAGTATACCCGAAGGCCCAATCATTCCCGTCGATCTTGATGGTAGGCTCTGCCGGGGTGGGAGCTTTCAATGCCATAGGGTTTAAGCTGCCGTATGAAACCTGAAATCCTCCTCCGATTGACAACCAGTGATGTTTGAAGGCCAGGCTGGGCATGCCGGTTACCGTTGTCAATTGAACCTTGGTGGCCTGATTGCGTCCTGCCCAACTTCCGCCATAATCAAGCCCGGCTCCTGCGAGGGAACCGAGCGCGAAGCCGAATTTCAGTTTATCGGTCAGGCTATGCACAAAAGAGCCGTTCAGGACGGGCGCCAGGATGCCGGCCTGTCCCCCATCTCCCCCTGGGACAGGAGTATCGGAGTCCGGATCAAACTTGACATTGGGTATCAGGAGCCCGGCAGCGCCCATGATTTGGGTTCCCGAAAGGCGGGTCATGCTGGCGGGATTGTGCCAGGCGGTCGAGGCATCCTTCCCGACGGCGACGGCCCCGGCGTTTGCCACGCCCGTGCTGGGAGTCCCGAACTCCGTAATGTACAGCCCGCCAGCCCGACAGGGCTTGGCCATCATGGAAAACAGGCCGCAGAGGCCAAGCAGGCATAGTCCCCGTAACACTTTTGAAAAAGGAGGATGAAAAACTTTTGGTAATCTCAGCCAACCGATTTGTCTTATCCGTTGCATTCCCACGCCTTTGGTTGTCTGATCTTTTAAAATAGTAAACTGGTGTTCGCGGATTGGTGCAGTAGATGTAAATGCTGAGATTCCGTCAAATAATGTCCGAACTAATACCAAATTGTGGGGAAATATACAATGAAATGGGTGTTAATAAGAAGGGGAATGGCGCTACATCATGTGAATTCCGGATTGTCATCGACAGCCGACTCCTGAAAAGAGTAGTGTTGAGTCGGCCATGCCTGAATTCAGCCTTGAATCCCCGAATGCCAAGATTACCGTATTCAACCTTCATTACTAACACGAAGTAGGGAGCTCGCGGATTTCCTTACTGTCTTGACCCCTTGTCCACGGAGACGTTTGGGGATCGTTCGGCTGAGAAAAGAAGATGAGGGCGAAAAGAACATCGTGTCTTTTCCGTCTTGATGCGTGGATGTTGCTCGTTGGACAGCGCTTTCTGATACGCAAATTCCATTTTGTCTTCGAACCCTCCTGAATATTTCGAAGACACACCGGTTCGTCTAGGTCAGCGCTCCGGGCGGCCGTAATGGAAATTGGCGCCCATGCCGATGAAATGTAGTCATTACATTAATGAATTGTTCTCCCGAGCAACCATGTTTACCTTTTCCTCTTTGATGCGCCCACGATTGGCGTGGACGAGATCCGTATAGGGATAGGCTGCGTGCTGGTACTCGTATAGATACTTCATGTACGAATGGGTCGGCGTGCTGTCGAGATAGAAATCGTATTCTTTGACGTCTTCCCCGTGGTTGCCTTGGCTGTTGGTCTGGCCGAAGAGCCGTTCCTTGGGAATCGAGTCCTTGCCGTTCCAGAAGGCCAGCGCAAAATACAAGACTTGGTGGAGATCGGAGATCCCGCCGATCTCATCCTCTCCCCAACGATAGGCCTGTGACCGCGACTGGTCGTGGGTGAAATAACTCCACGTGTCGCCGTTGGGGCTATAGTCTTCGCGCACCGTTCCCCCCATTGATGTTCGCTCAGGTATGGGCCCCAGTGTTTCCATTTGGGGTCTGTTGAAAAAAGCCGCCAGCGGCGTTCTCGCCATTTTTCCGTGCTCACGTACTAAGCGTACGCTCCGCGCG
>JAGQKG010000133.1 GCA_020430245.1 Nitrospira sp. | reverse complement strand
ATCGTGAGATTCTTCAGCGACCATATCCCGGAGACAATCACCAGAAACAGGGCAACGACGGTAAAAAACCGATATCGAAGCGAGAGGGAAAGAAGACGTTCCATGGATTTATGGGGATTTCATCATTTGATTTATTGCGGGTATGACCAAAAAAGAGGATCTAATTCGTCAGACATGGCTTAATACATACAACTTATTTTTGGGCAGACGCTCCACTTTTTTGTCCACGGTGATGGAGTTTAATGTTCATGGGCGGAGGGTTTCATGATGGCATTTTTTAGGTCGAAGACACCTTCGGTGACCACGTGCTCTCCTAACGTCAAACCCTGGGTGACTTCCACAAGCCCGCCGCCTTCCTGGCCGGTTTCGACAAAGACGAAATCGAATCCAGTGTTCCGTTGGACGAACACGCCGCGCCTGCCATTCAACATCGTCAAGGCCGACAACGGTATGGATAAGGCTGGATTTTGTTGATCGATCAACCGTACTTCCACATATTCATTGGGTTTGAGTCGGCCCTCTGGGTTTTCGACATCGAATCGCACGCGGATGGTTCGAGTGGTGGCATCCGCGACCGGGGCGATATAGGCGAGTCGGGCGGTGATGGGCTCTCCGCCACGGGGAAGGACCTGCCCTTCATCACCCTCCTGGAAACGACGGGCTTGTTCGATGGGCAGATTGGCAAACACCCATACGTGACGGGTATCCACAATTTCGAAGAACTCGTCCCCGGCCGCCACGCCCTGGCCCAGCACGATGTGTTGGCTCACCACGGTTCCGCTGAGTGGGGCCCGTAGTAAATATTTGTGCCCTTCCAGGTGACTGCCATGTTCCATTTGCTGGAGCTCTTGTCTACTGAGTCCCATGTTCATGAGCTTTTCCCGGACGTGTTGATAGATCGCCTGAGCTTCAATCTGCTGCCCACGGTCTTCCAGAAACCGACGTTGAGAAATGATGTTTTCAGCCTGGAGTTGTTTGGTGCGGTTAAAATTGCTGGTGGCCACATCCATTTTGGATTTGGCCACCAGGTATTCCTGGACCAATTCATCCAGGCGCATGCTTTCCACGGCCGCGAGCGGCTGATCCTTCTTAACCCGATCTCCTAATTGGACCATAATTTTATCCACTTGCCCGGGGATGCGAGAGGAAACTTTTGCCACGTGCGCGAGATTGAGGGCGACATTTCCCGGGGCCGAGACGGAATGCGGGGTCAGCCGTTCTTTGACTTCTTCAATTCGGATACGTTGATGGGCCTGTTCAGGGACATGGTCCACATGAAAGGGTTGTCCCGGTGAGGGCGCAGGTTCGATGGAGGAAGCCGTCACGTTTGTGTCCGGTGGGCTAGCCGTTGGTGACTGGGTGTCGGAACATCCCATCGGGAACAGCCCGACAAGACAAAAAAGAGGGAGCCAATTCCGGCATGTATGATTCAGCTTCTTCATGATTGGCTCATTTGGACAAAAGGTCTCCTGCGACAAAAAACGGTCATGGTGTTGATGCTAGCTGTGGATTTCTCCGGTTGGGAGCGTGATCGTGAAGGTGGTGCCATTTCCTACTTGACTCTGTGCATGGATCGTTCCTCCGTGGGCTTCGACAATCTCCTTGACGATCGCCAATCCTAGCCCTGTCCCGCCTGATTGCCGGTCCCGTGCCTGGTCGACTCGATAGAATCGCTCAAAAAGGTGAGGGAGATGTTGGGCATCAATTCCCGGCCCGGTGTCCTCCACGGATAGGCAGATCGACCGATCATGAGATTCGACTCGAACGGCGATCCTTCCCCCTGAAGGCGTATGCCGAAGGGAATTATCCAGGAGGTTGATCAGCGCTTGTTTGAGCTGTGAGGCATCTCCCAGGAGAGGAGGAACGGGTTGAGACTCAGTCTGCAGATGAATCCCACTTTCATCAGCCAACACGGACAACTCGCTCACAACTTCTTTGACAAGAGGCGGGAGGTCAAGAGATTGCAGCACGAGTGGTGGGCGGTCGCCAGCGAATTGTGCCAGGGTGAGGAGGGATTTAATCATGGCGCTGAGTCGATCGACTTCAGCCAGGTTGGAGAGAATCGTTTCGCGATATTCCTCTGCCGACCGTGCCCGTTGCAAGCTGACCTCAAAATTACCTTTCATCGCCGTTAACGGGGTCTTCAGTTCATGAGCCGCATCGGCCACGAAGCGACGTTGTCCTTCAAAAACTTGCTGCAAGCGGTCCAACATGCCGTTAAAGGTGTGGGCAAGACGTTGAAATTCTGTATAGGGGGAGGTGAGTGTGAGACGAGTGGAGAGCGTCTGCCCGGAGACGGTTTCCGCTGTCTGACTCAAGGCGTTGACGGGAGCCAGAGCCTCACCGGCCAATCGTCCGCTTCCCCACCAGGCAAACAGGAGGGAAATTGCGAAGGTGCCACAGAGGAGCCACGCTAGCCACTGAAGGGTTTCCTGAACAAATTGCAAGGATTTTTCCGTTTGTAAAATGAATCGTCCGTGGTCTTCAATGAAGAGAGGAATTGAAATACGGCGGATGGGGGGATGGCCTGGCTCGTGAAAGGTTTCAAAAACGGTTTCTCCCTTGAGGACTTGTGTGATGAGTTGAGAGCTGACGGGGAGCCTGTTCTCTGTGCTCTGGCCACTCCAGAGAATACGGCCGTTGGGATCCAGAATGGCGCTGTAACGTATGGCCTGCTGTAACTCCTCTTCGTCATCGAATTCTTCTAGTTCCTCTTCTTCATGTTGCCGGTGAGGAGCCACATGAACATGGTCGGTCGCCAAGTCCACGCGGAGACTTTCCTCCTGTGCGAGTGCCACCAGTTCTCCATCGATATGGCGGTGTAATATTGTGGATAGCTCCAGGTACAGGAGCAGGCTAAAAAACCCCAACAGGATCATGATGAAGCCTAGGGCGACGCGACGTATCCGAGTGCGAAAGGCCTGCATGGGTTAGGCCTCCGGAAGCTTTAAGACGTAGCCGATTCCGCGCACCGTATGGAGCAGCTGTGGAGAAAAGTCCCGATCCATTTTGCTCCGCAAGGTTTTAATGTGCACATCGACAATGTTGGTGACGGACTCATAGTGTATGTCCCATACATGCTCGGTAATGGCTGTCCGGGTCAATACCCGTCCCGCATTTCTCATGAGATATTCCAGAAGTGAATATTCTTTGTTGGTCAGGACGATGGTCTGGTCTCCCCGTGAGACCCGGTGAGTAACCGGGTCCAGCTCCAGGTCCGCGATTGTGAGGCGAGGGGCGGGCTGGGCGCTCCCACGACGGAGCAGCGCTCTGAGACGTGCCAGTAGTTCGGCAAAGGCAAACGGTTTGGTTAAATAATCATCTGCGCCCGTATCCAGACCGGTCACTCGATCTTCAACGGCTTCCCTCGCCGTCAAGAGAAGAATAGGAGCCGTGTGTCGTTTTGCTCGAAGCCGGCGACAGACGTCAATGCCGTTCATTTTGGGGAGCATGATATCCAGAATGATCAGGTCATAGCGCGTGGTCTCGGCCATGGCCAATCCCATCTCACCGTCGGTGGCAAGGTCCACCGCATACTGCTCCTCCTGCAAGCCTTTCACAATAAATCCCGATACACTTGAATCATCTTCCACTATGAGAATACGCATTTGTCTCCCACTGAAAATGAAAATCTGAAGGGCCGGGTGTATTCCGATACATTGAGTTCAGCTTTGTGCCTAAGGGCAACCCTTGCTCCTTGCTCGTAGACTAAATCTCCGCCATAGTGACCCATGGTGCTTAGTGTGCCTAATCCGATCGCCGCAATCAAAAAATACGAGGCCAGGGTCTTCCACGTAAATGGGTCTCGCAACATCAGGTGACCCATTAGGCGGATCAAAAACGCCTAAGTTACGATGGCGAGCGTCTCGTGCGGCTCATTCCTCGATTCGACATTTCCGGCCCTTTCAGTAACTGCCTCTGCCCAATCGGCAGCAAAGGCGGCAGCCACTCCTCCGAGAAGACCGAGAACAAGAAGCTATAAGGCGCCGTCACGAAGGTTCTCACGATTTGAAACAGGCTCCTGCGGCATCAAATAGCATACTTGTGAAGAGCAAGACGATGGGAAAATGAACTAACATGGGATGTCATCGCAACTCAAACATGATTTCTCCTGTGTGTCGTCAGCATGTGGAAACGGGAGAAGGCCCCATACGTTTTTGAGTATGGGGCCTTCCTGTTCTCTTAGGATTTTCCAGAATCCTTGTGAGAGGCGCCCTTCTCGTGCGTATCCTGGTCCTCGAGTTCAGAACTCAGAACTTTTCCGGATTGGGCGTCAATCTCAAACTCCCTGATCTCTCCGGCAGCGTTGACGATCTCGACCTCATAGATCACCTTCCCGTCTTCACTTTCCAGCTCGGCTTCAAGCACCTTCCCTGGAAATTGCGTCGTTGCGGTTTTGATGGCCTCTTCCATGGTGACTGAAGTGGGCAGACTGGCCACGGCGACCTTCTCTTTGCCGTCATCACTCATGGCCAATCCAACGGAAGTCAACAACAACGCTGAGGCGCCCAATAGACTGAATGTGTGGACCCGTTTCATGATACATCCTCCTTGGTGAAAAATTAATGGAATCAACCGGCTGTTCATGAATACAGCATAGACCATCTACATGAAGGAGCTATGAAGCGGACATGAAAAATTCTTCATCAGAGTAAGCCTGACATCAGTCATGGTAGGCCCTGGTTGGCCAACCCGAACGGGCAGAAACATAGCGATGGGTAAGGAAAAATGTGTGGTCGGTTGAATCCGAATGTGCGCGCCAACATGGCGGCAAGGAAACGGTCTAGACGTTGAACTTGAAGTGGCACACATCGCCGTCTTTGACGACGTATTCTTTGCCTTCCGAGCGGATCAGGCCCTTCTCGCGCAGGGCGGCTTCCGACTGGTATTTGTCGATGTCCGCGAAACCGTAAATATCGGCCTTGATAAAGCCCTTCTCAAAGTCGGTATGGATGACGCCGGCGGCCTGTGGGGCCTTGGCTCCGATGGGAATGGTCCAGGCCCGAACCTCCTGCTCTCCTGCGGTGAGGAACGAGCAGAGCCCGAGCGTTTTGTAAGCGGCGACAACAACCTTCTCCAAGCCGCTCTGCTCCATGCCCAAATCTTTCATGAAGATTTCGCGGTCTTCGCCGGACAGCTGGGCGATTTCGCTTTCGAGTTTGCCACAGATCACAACCGATTCTGACCCGCGTTCCTTTGCGAAGGCCTGAAAATCGGCGAGGATGGCCGGGTCCGGATTTTCATCGGTATTTCCGACATAGAGCACGGGTTGCGTGGTGAGCAGGAAAAAATTCTTGAGAACTTCCGGCTCGAGACCCAAGGCTCGCGCGGGCTTACCCGCTTCGAGGCCGTTTTTCAAAATATCAAGCACCACGAGTGCCTCTTTCGAGGCCTTATCCCCGGACCTCGCCTTGGCCGTGACCTTGTCGTACTGTTTCGTCAGACTGTCCAGATCCGCGAGCATTAATTCGGTTTCAATCACCTCAATATCACGGCGATGGTCCACGCCACCCATGGTGTGCACCACATCGGGATCCTGAAAGAGTCGCACCATGTGAAGGATGGCGTCGACTTCTCGAATATTGGCGAGGAATTTATTGCCGAGCCCTTCGCCCTGAGCGGCGCCTTTCACCAGACCCGCAATATCGACGAAACGGCAGGAAGTTGGCACGGTCTTCTTGGGTTTGACCAACTCGGTCAGGCGCCCGAGACGCGGGTCGGGAACGGCCACGACACCGACGTTGGGCTCGATGGTCGTAAAGGGATAGTTCGATGCGGCCGCGTTTCCAGAGGTCAACGCGTTAAAAATTGTAGATTTGCCGACGTTGGGTAATCCGACGATGCCGATTTCCATAAGATACGCAAGGTAGCAAATCAGTACCCTGCCGGTCCTTGAGCCAAAAGGCCTATATCCAGCCGGTCGTTCTCTCGTTGTAGCAGTTCTCGAAAGGTGAAGAATTTTTCTCTCGTTTTCACCGCATCATCTCCTTACATTGAACCAAAAAGTTTTGTATCGATTCCTTCCGGCTTAGATAAGGCGCGAATTCCAGGCCATTTCAAAAAGTAGGAAATTTTGCATTTGGTCACGCCGGAGTATCCGAAAGTATCACGGTACGTATCTTTTTTATCCATCCCTCTTTACCCGGTCGTTCAGAGATACAGGGAATCGTCCAGACTTCGGAAGACGGTAGCAACAATGGAAATTGCAAACAAAGCACGCATGGGATGCGGTGTGTGCAGAGAGGAGATGACAGTCATTAGTAATGAATGGTAAGCCAATCAACGGCTGCCATGCAGGTTGGGAATACAGCATCCAGGCAAATCCGGATTTGAACGGGGTAGTCTTCAGAACCGGCAGGTCTGAAAGTGTGTGGGCAATTGAGGGTCGGATTCTTTGAGCGTTCCTTTTTCTAAGCCGAGTCGCAACCGGCTTGTTTTTCCTTGACTTAATTCGTTGGTTGAAGAAAAATTGATCAAGGTATGCAGCAGTTGTGTATGAGGATTTGGGCAGAAAAAAGGTCGACGAAATTACCTCAAGGCCAAGGCTCCTGAGAGTATGAAGGCGAGAATGTGGCAAGGCGTTGCCGCACAAATTAAGGCACTATGGTCATGAAATGAAGGTTCAACGGTATTCATCATGAAATTCCAATGTCCTTAATAATGTTAAGGAAAACAGCCCTTCGCAGTTGAGGAGGATCAGTCTCCAGATTGTCTGGGCTTCACTGATGCCGGGGAAATCGCGACGTCCATCGCAGGGAGGAGCGGTCATGCAGGAGGACAAGAATCAGATTGTGTCGGGTATTCTCAGAGCCCGGGCGGAGTTGGAGCAGGTATTGTATGAAATGGAGAAACTGCCGGCCATCAGTGAGAGTGCCGTCCATTTTGCGGCACATGCCCTGAATAACTATCTCACTGTGACCGGTGGGACGGTTGAATTACTCCTGTTGATGCTGGCGAACCATCCGGATAAGCAGGTCCGCACCGGGCTTGAGGCGTTGCAACAGGCCACGAATTTGATGGCGCACACGGTCAGTCGACTGGTAAATGCCGAGTCCGGTATGGACGCCGAAATGCGCTTCGAAAAGGTGGAGTTGCCGATCATGGCGCAGCGGTTCCGCATGTTTTACCAACGCATTGCGGATCAGAAGCAGATTCAGTGTCTTGTAGGGTCCGCGGTCGATGTTCCTCCGGTATGGACTGATCGTGTCGCCACTGCCGCTGCGCTCGATAACCTGTTCTCGAACGCCGTGAAGTATTCACCGCCGGGAAAGCGGATCTGGGTCGAAGTGGTGCCCCAGCAGGATTGGGTAGTCTGTCGCGTCCGCGACGAGGGTCCAGGCCTGAGTCCGGAAGACCAGGCCAAACTCTTCCAGCGCGGAATACTCCTCACCCCTCGACCTACGGGCGGAGAACCTTCAACAGGGTACGGTTTGGCCGTCGCCAAGGAACTGATCGAGAAGGTAGGCGGAGAGATCTGGTGTGAGAGTGTGTTGGGACAGGGGGCCTGTTTCTCTTTTCGATTGCCTCAATACCAGGAACCGGTTCATGGATCCGATGAGATGGTGCCAGGTTCCCATGAGGGCAGGAAACATGAGAGCCGAACTGTACGCCACACCTGACCTCGAATTTAATGAGAAAACTTAATATTCATGGTCCTTTCCGGCCGATCCGGCAGGTGATCTATTTGTGTTAGTCAAACCACGACCGTGCACATTCATCTCTGCAAATCCCGTAAAGGGGAAACACCAATGAGATCGACACGACCCATCCCGTCCTCAATCATGTTCGTTGTGGCTTTTACGCTTTGTTCATCCCAGGTGTTTGCTGGAGGAACGACGGCAAAGGCCGGATTCTCACAAGCTCAGGAATCGGCCGGGAAATGGCAGGCGGACGCGGTTCTGGTCCAAATCATCACCGTATCAGGAACTATGGAGGGTACGGCGGAGAAGTGGAGCTATCTCTTTCATTCGCCCCAGGCAAAAAAGGGGTACAAGGTGGACGTGAAGGACAGCAAGATTGACCAAACACTGGAAGTGTCGCCGAGTTTCACCGATGCGGTGGATGGAGAATTCATTGATAGTGCCCAGGCGATGGCGGAAGCGAAAAAGAAAGGACTCAAAGGGAAGAGCAGAGCCATGATGACCCTCCACGTCATGCTCCAAGGCACCAAAAGCCAGGGCCCCTATTGGAATATTGTCAGTGACCAGGCGGAAGGGAGAAGCACGCTCATCAATGCCAAGACCGGGAAGTTCTTCAGACACCAGGCACTCAAGTAGGGAGTAATGAAGATCTCGGAGACTGACTCCTTTTGCCCGAGAGCCCAGTCGCGGTGTTTAATATACTGTAGAGCGCTCCTGGGCTTTGTCGATTTGCTAGAGGATATAGCAGATTACAAGACTTGATCCTAAATCTATTCTATTTGAAAGCACTCCTATGACTACTGAAGATACATGGACAATACCAATAACAGGAGAAAATGCCTTTGAAGCAATATTGTCCAAGCTTCATGGTAATCTTTTGGCGCAGAAATTGGCCACAGAAGTTTACAAATTTTATGGGGGCTTTTTGACTTATGCAGAAAGTCAGGATGCTTTATCAAGCAAATTCCGATTTGATATCCAGCATGAACCAATTATTTCACTTAAAGCAGCTTCTATTCTTTTGAGAGTAAATAATGGGCGAGAAGCAGAGGCTCTTGCTCACGAACTTCTTCATTTGCAATTGCCTATACGTGGGTTCCCATTAAT
The DNA here is from genome assembly GCA_020430245.1 of Nitrospira sp. Classification (GTDB taxonomy): domain Bacteria; phylum Nitrospirota; class Nitrospiria; order Nitrospirales; family UBA8639; genus Nitrospira_E. The sequence goes on along the minus strand of JAGQKG010000133.1, from coordinate 1,424 downwards.
CGAAGGGGCTGAGATACCTGATGATATGACTGAAGAGGCAGCCGAGGTTTTTATGGACCAGTACCCCAAGATTCAAAATTTAATTCACCATGAACTTAATATTGCGAGTTTTAAAACACTTGGGTATCTCAAACGCCATTTTTTGTGTGGATTTTGTCCTCCACCGGTTGATTACAAGGCAAAGGTATTAAATCCTTTACCTCACATTATTAATGCCCCACAGGATTTTTCATGGTGGTGTTTAGAATATTTTCGTCATTGGATAGCTTTCCGGCAGGGACAAGGCCATAAAGTGGAAAATCATGCAAATGATGCTCTCCAATGGGGTTCTGAACAATATCCTACTTTGAAACAAGCTGCTGAGGGAATGATGGATTGGGTGAAAATTGGAGAATTTAAAAATTTAGGCCAATACGTTGATCAGGTAAACAATCTATTAGAAATTATGAAAATTCCCAAGGTGACAAAATGGGCGTTACTTGAATGTTCAAATCCTCAAAGACCAATTGCAAAGAGAATGATTGTGTAATGTGTTTTAGATTTCAGAGATTTAGTTCGTCAAGCACCATCATTTAAAGTCTCAACCTGGTGCTATCCGATCTTCTTTCCTTTAAGGCAATACCTGCTCCTCCCAACTCGCAAGGCCCTTATTCTCTCACTGATTCCAGTTTTTGGTGAATAGCATAGCATGAGTGCATTTGAAGGGTGATGGAATTTGGAGTGCCGGACATGTCTAGAGTAAATATCTCTGTCTACCCTTTTGCGGGGGGACTTCAACGTCGGAATGACGAAATCTGCTTAGGATTAACACAGGAAACTAATTGCGACGTCTGATCCACTTTTCGATTTCTACCCCAAAAAACACGATTGTTGAAAGAATGAGGCAGAGGCCTAATTGGTCCAGGGTTAGGGGCCTGGTATGGAAGATGGGACTGAGGAACGGTAAATACAAGATTGCCATCTGAAGGGCAAAGGTGAGAAGCACGGCTCCCAATAACCATACATTGCTTAATGGTCCACGCTGGAGAAATGAGCCCTGCTCTACACTAATCGCTAGCACATGGCCCATTTGGGACAAGGTGAGGACGGTCAACATCATGGTTTGCCATTGGTCTTGATTAGCCTGCTAGGCCCACATTTCGGTGATGAGCGACATGCCGCCCATGAGCAACCCCACCCACAAGATATGTTGCCAGAGGCCACCGGCAAAGATGCTTTCATCAGGAAAACAGGCCGTCTGTGACGACGTTGATCTACAGAAGCTGAATCGGGAGCAGGGGAATCGGCAAGGCGAATAACGGTTCCAGGAAAATCGTCCAGATTTCTCTGAAATTACTCGTCATCGTGTATTTTACAAACAAACTCTCCTCTGACTGTCGGCGTTTTGACGATGGCAATTTTTGCGCGGGAGTGAAGCGAGCATA
>JAGQKG010000132.1 GCA_020430245.1 Nitrospira sp. | reverse complement strand
GGAACGGTATCCTGCGTGGCATACAAATCTACTCCGGTCTCTTGACCACGAGCGAGATGTTGAGCGAAGCCAATGCCCCCCTTTCCACGGCGGCTGGGGCCAACACTATTTGGTATCTCAACATGAACCCGACACCGACGGATATCTCAGATAAAAGCGGGAAAGGCCACCACCCATCATGGGTGGGCAGTATGCGTCCAACGCTCTATTCTGATACTAGTTCACCCGACACTACCCCGCCGGTTGTTTCAAGTATTGCCAGCAGCAGTACGGAGACAACCGCGACCATCACCTGGGTTACAGATGAAGTTGCGGACAGCCAAATTGCGTATGGTCTTAGTAACGCATTGGGAACCTTCTCGTTACTGGATACGACACTTACGACCAATCACTCAGTGACACTGACGGGGATGCAAAAGGGCACCATGTACTTCTACCGAGTGCGCTCGCGGGACGCCTCGAGCAATCTTACCATCAGTGCTGAGCAGACAGTGGCCACATCCGCCACGCCACCGCCGGGCGGCGGCGGTCCGGTGACCGCCTGGACAGCCGTCGCTCAACATCCGAGTGGCAGTTGGAACAATTCCAGTTGGGACAATCGGAGTTTTCGAATCTTGCTTGCGGGGAGTGCCATCACAACTAATGGCGCGACGGTCCAACTCACCTTGCAGGGCCGGACTTCGGGCAATTACACCATCCAACGGGTCTCCCTCGTGCGGCGAGATGGCACGACCCTCAATGGTGTCGACAGTACCCATCGCCAACTCACCTTTGGGGGAACGTGGAATGCGGGCGTCACCGTGCCCGCCGGGGGAACGATCACCAGTGACCCCATCCCCTTCGACCTGCTCACCGGTCAGGATGTGTTTGTGACATATTGGGTCCCGGCGGGCAACCCGACAGTGTATCGGAATGGGGGCACGAACGCCGTAGCCTGGACAATTACAGGAACCGACCAGTCAAGGGCCATTGACTGGGACAACCTGTCGACCTCCGCTACCAGTCAAAATATCTATGTAGCAGGGAGCTTAGAGGTGGTTGGGAGTAGCCCCTCACCCGATACCACCGCCCCGACTGTCACGCTGACAGCCCCCGGCGCGGGCGCGGCCTCCGGCACCGTGACCGTCAGCGCCAGCGCCAGTGATAATGTCGGCGTCGCGGGCGTGCAGTTCCGGCTCCAGGGCGCCAACCTCGGGGCTGAAGATACCACTAATCCCTACAGCACCAGCTGGAATACCACTACCGTCCCGAATGGTTCCTACACCCTCACGGCCATCGCCCGCGATGCCGCAGGCAATACGACCACCGCCGCCCCCATCACCGTCACCGTGAGCAATACCATCACGCCACCGCCACCCTCTTCTGCAAATATTCAAGTCAACTTTCAACCGGCCAGTGCCACGGTGCCTTCCGGCTATCAAAAAGATGACGGCAGTGTCTACACCAGCAGCCGGGGCTATGGCTGGACCAATGGCGGTAATACCATGCGCGAGCGCAACACCAACAGCGACCAACGCCTGGATACTTTTATCCAATTAAAGCCGGGCCAGGCGAACACCTGGCGCTATGATATGCCTAATGGGGACTACATCATCTCCTTGGTTAGTGGCGATCCCGATTATGCCCTAGACCCCCAACGCATCACCGTCGAAGGGAAGGTGGTCATTGACAATCTCAGCACCTCCACCCCAAATACTTTTCTGACTGTCACCGATGTGCCCATCACCATTGCTGATGGTACCTTGACCCTTACCCTTGGCCCAAGCGCCAGCAATGCCAAGCTCAACTATATCCAAATCAAATCTTCTAACACACAGTAATCTTTATGAAGGAATAGGAGCACCCGTTATAGCCCGGAGGACCACTGATTAAAATCCTAGTGGCAGTTTGAGCAAATTCAGTTGGGATTATCGGAGTTTTTTGAGCCTACTCGATAGAAATACCATCACCACAAACGGAACGACGGTCCAACTGAGCTTAAATGGCCCGACTGCGGGGAATGACATCGTGCAGTCGTCTATAGTAGAGCGAGAGAGAAATACCCTCAATAGCGTGAATATGCCCAATCGCTAATGCACATTCGGTGGGACCTGGAATGCGGAAGTAACAGTGTCAGCCGAGAGGACAGTTACACCTGACTCCAGGCCATTTGACCTGATAGCTGGAGAGGATGTGTTTGTGACGTAAAGGATGCTTTCGAGTAATCAAACGGTCCTTTTTTTGTCTGGAGGGGACAGTCCAGTTTAGAAGATAGAGGGAACGGACCATATATCCGCATTGAAAGAGGAAACCTTTCGATAACAGGAAAGCCGTTCAAATTACAATTGCCGAGCGCTTGGAAGTGATCGACTAATAAAATTTGGAAACCATTTTTTTAATTTGGTAAACCCTATAGCTACCTAGGGTGTGACCATTAAGTTTCCCATTTTTAGAGGGTAGTAAGGAGTTCAAGATCCTGTGTTTCCTCGAAATCCCCTACCAGGTTGCTGCGGAATGTTTTCCCCAGCTAAAGAAATTCTTTATTTTACCGACAACACAGAAGTTACGGAGAGGTGACTTGAAGATAGCATTCGGCCTCTGAAATTCATCTGTTTAGAGTAGAACACAAAATTTCTCAAATACATGTGATTATGATTACCAATGGAGGAAAATAATGATGCGCCTTTTCCAATTACGGCAAGCGGTGCTGTTTGTGATATCCAGCCTAATTTCTCTAGGCCTCAATTTCTTCAGTCCCGCGTTCGGATCAGCTACAGCCTTGGGGGATCTGGCCAATTCCATGCAACCCGGCACCTTTAAAACATTACAAACAAATGGATTCAACAACGGGGCTATTTTGGCACCTAGTGGGCCTTCAAATTTTATCACCATGTTTAGCGACAGCGCAGAGTGGGACCCCAACTATAAAGCCGTTCATTTTATTGGGGCGTCGCACGATAATAGCCTTACCACCTATGTGCGATACGCGGATTCCACAAACTCCTGGACCACGATTCCAACCCCTATACCAAATGGCACCCTTCACGGTTATGACCACAATGCTGTCAACACTACCACTGGTGATTTTTTTCACAGACCATTCAACAACTCCACTATTCATAAATTCAGCCCATCTAGCGGGACATGGTCACAATTCTCCTTACCAGAGTCCAATTTTCAAATTACCGGAGGGCTCGAATTTTTTCCAGAAATGAACAGTTTGGTGTATGTCGATTCTGCCATTGGAGTCTGGACCCGTCACCTCGGCACTGGGTCATGGACCAAAAGAAGTAATGCCCTTCCAATGGGGTCTTACCATACCTTTATTGAATACAATCCCGTACATAAGGTTGTAATTTTTGGCGGAGGCCAAAATGATAGAACCGTGTACAAAATGGATTCTGGGGGTTCCATCACACGGATGAAAGATGCTCCGGTTGGCTTAGGCGTGGGGACCGATGAAAGTCGAGTATCGGTAGATCCAGTCAGTGGTGATTACATTGTATTGAAGTCGGACAGAAAAATGTACGCCTATAACGTCGTAAAAGATCAATGGACTACCCTTGGAGTCTCTTACCCCTCCGGCAACCCCACTTGGGGAACTATCGAAGCCTCACTAGGTACCTATGGAGTCATTATGTTCATTCATTATGACTTCAGCAATTCCGCTGTGTATTTGTACAAACACTCTGCCGGGGGTGTAGGGGGCGACACGACACCACCAGCAGCTCCACAAAATTTAAATTTGACTGTGCAATGAGCTCCCAGTACAAAGCCAGCAAAGAGGATTTGGGGGTTAAGAAATTAGATTCTTCACCAAATGTTCAGTAAAACTCGCATGCCAAAGGGCAGAGCTTCTCAAAAACCTTCAAAGACGACTTGAGGGAATATGTCCTCCCAATGTAAGCTTCCCCGTCAAGCGGACAGTTGTAATGTAGAGTTTTCCGGCCTCGGTTTGTGGTAGGGACAGGGAGCTTTTCCCTGCAGGGCCTCGTGGGGGCGGGGTTCATTATAGATCCTCAGCCATTCTGCCGGGACCTCGCGCACCTCTGCTAAACGCCGAACCAGATAGAGATTCAGGACTTCATGCCGATCGGTGCAATGAAAGCGTTCAATGAAGGCGGTTTGCGTCGGACGACCCGGTTGAATGTACGAGATCAACACCCGATTGGTCTTTCCCCAATCTTGCAGAGCCTGCGACAGAAATTCGGGCCCGTTATCCACCCGGATCATATGTGGTAACTCGCGGGCGGTCTTTAAACGGGCGAGGACCCGAATCACCCGTTCGGCCCGTAGCGACGGATCACTCTCAATGGCGAGCGCTTCTCGCTTGCAGGCATCGATGAGCTTGAAGGTCCGAAACCGCGAGCCATGATAGAGGGCATCCCTCATGAAGGCGGCGGCCCAGACTTCGTTCGGCCCCTCCGGGACAACCCCTGGCAGGGACGGTCGTTTGGACAAGCGGCGTTTGGTGCGGCGGGGCTGATTCAGGCCTCATTGCCGATAGATACGATACATGCGTTTGTGATTCCAGCCATGCCCCAAGGCTCGCAAGCGCCTAATGTATTTCCAGACGCCCCATCGCGGATGGGCTTCCACGAACGCATTGAGGACATCGCCGACCGAGCGAACTTGAGGGCCGCATACCCCTGAGCACTGGAGACGCCGTGGGGCGCCTGCATGGTGTGAATGGCCTCCCGTTTCTCGGCCGGCGTGAGAGCTTTTTTTCGATCAAATCCTTCAAGGCTCGATTCTCTCAGGCCAGATCGGCATCCAGCCGTTTGAGCTTCGAAAGTTCTCCCTCCCTTTCCTTGAGCCGGTTCAAGTCTGAGGCTTCGAGCCCGCCAAACTTGGCCTTCCAGTTGTCATAGGTGGCCTCACTAATGCCCTGCGCTCGGCACAAATCTTTGACCTTGCTGCCCGCATCGGCTTGTTTCAAGATTGCGACGATTTGGGATTCACTGAATCGAGTGCGTTTCATCAGAACCTCCTGGGGCATGCTGCCAGAAAGCTCGACGAATTAGCTGTCCTCGATAGGGGGAAGCTTACATGGAGAAGTGAGAGAATTCAAAACATCATGAAGTTTAACGTCATAGCTGGGTGGATATGGTCGACCGCAGTTAAAAAAAGACAAATGGAGCAAAACAATAAAATCCAGAGTTTGAGAAAAAATTGTCATATTTCCACCAAGCTTAAAAGATCATCTCTGATACAAACAAAAGAGATGGATGAAAAACTGCTGCAAAAAAAAGGAGGCTTGTAACAGAAAGCACTCACGACCGAACAGAAAGATAAAGCAAATTTAAAAGGAAGCTTGAACAGTCCGCTTAAAGACATGACCTGTTTATTCATACCGTAAATCTTCAGCGATAACCTGACGACTGGCCCACCTGGCAGGACCCCACGCCCCCAGCAATGCGGCCAACAACGCCACCAGGATAGCCATCCCCAATGTTTCCCATGGCAGGGTGAACTGAATGGTCCAGCCAAATGATTGCTTATTAATGACGTTGATCAACAACACCGACAGCGCCAATCCCACCAGAATGCCTAAGCCGGCACCCAATCCGGCCACATAACAGGATTCCCAGAAGATCAGGCCTTGGATTTGCGGCCGACTCATACCCAACGCTAGCAACGTGGCCAGCTCCCGACGGCGTTCGTTGATGGCCGTCATGAGGGTATTGATAATCCCCAGCACCGCCACGCTCAGGGCAATCAATTCCAACACATAGGTGACATGAAACGTCCGATCAAAAATTTCAAGAATCTCGGTTTTCAGTTCCCCGTTACTTATTGTGACGATGGGGACGTCATTTTTTAACACCTGCTCGATCTCACGTCGCACGACCGGAAGCGCCAGACCGGCCTTCAGATACACGGCAAAGACGGTTGCGTCAGACTCCCCCCAATACCGACGAAAGAGTTGGTCGTCCATGACCACTTTTCCACCATCGGTGGCATAATCATAAAAAATGCCCTTAACGGGAAATGCCTGTTGTCCTGAAGGCGTCTTCACGTGTATGTGGTTTCCTACCGCCAGCCCCAGCCGCCCGGCTAATACCTCAGACACAATCACGCCTTCACCTTCGATCGTTTCTTGTAAAATGGGAGTGGAATCACCTGTCACAAACAGATATTGGCTGCGCGCGGCATGAAGGGCCATGTCGCGTGCGACCAAGGACACCGACTCCCCTGCAACCTCACCCATGATTTCTATGTAGGGATCAATAGCCTCGACCCCTGGAACCATCATCACTGTCCTGACCAGAGCCAATGGCAGACCCGGCTTGTCGTTTTCAACCTCATGTTCCCCTAACCATGACACCGGAGCCACAATGATGTCCGCCAGCATGGTTTGTTCAATCCAGATTTCTACGGTGTGCCGGAAACTTTGGATCATAATGCCCACTCCAACCATAATGGCCAGACCAACCACGATGGCCGCCATGGCCACACTGGTCCGCCCCGGATTGCGGCTGATCTGTTCTGCCGCGAGGGACGGCAGAAGGCCCCATCGCTCGCTTTGCCATGTTCTCCTCCACTCATGAATCAACCCGCAGAGCACAGGACCTAGGGCCGTTCCTCCAACCAGAAGACAAAACGCCGCGGCATACCCTCCGACTGGAATACCGTCCACGGGATCAATGGTGCTCAAGGAGGCACTTCCACAAAAGGCGATCACCGCAATCCACGCTGACTTCCTGTATGAATCAGCTTCTTCATCTTCCGATTGGCCTACCGATAAGGCTTGAACCGGGGCAATCGTGCTGGCATCCCAGGAAGGACGGAGCGCTCCCAGAAGGGAAACCCCGACCCCAATCCCTATCGCTTCCAGTAACAGCCAGGAATGATCCTGAGACACCGCCAAAGACGTGACCCCATATAATTCACTGACACTTTGCCCGATGAGCGTCGTCAACCCACCGGCCAGAAAGATCCCAAACCAGCAGCCCATGACTCCACCCATAAGACCCAGCAGACTCGACTCCAAGAGAAACAATCCCGTGATAGCTCGCCGTTCCATGCCAAGTGACCGGAGAACGCCAATCTCCCGACGATGGTGTGCTACCGAAAATGCCATCGTGTTATAAACCAGAAATACCCCCACTAACAGCGCAATTCCGCTGAGCATGGTGAGATTAAACTGAAAGGCCGTCAACATCGATCCCACTTGCCCGGTCCGTCGCGAGGATTGACTTATTTGAATATCCGGCGACACTACGGCTTGCAAAGCTTGGATGAGCGTAGCCTCCGCCACACCAGGTCCAGGAACTACGGCAATAGAATGCAGACGTCCTACCCAACCAAACAACCATTGGGCTGCAGCGATATCCATGATGGCCTGTCGATCGGTGTCTTGGAGAAGAGCATCAGTCGATCTCAACAATCCTCCTATGATCAGATCATGGGAGATACCCTGGCTCGTCACAGTCAATATCTGGCCCTCGCTCAGCCCTAATTCCTTGGCAAACTCTTCCCCTAAATAGACGGTCCGTGCAGAAAACACCTGTTTCCACTGATTGTCCTCAATCGCATTCGTGGAATCCCCTGATTGCCTAAGCTCCTCATAGTCCAGAAGATCGACTCCCCAAATCACGAGAGTGAGACCCGTCGAGGGACCTCCTTGGATCATGGACTCAATTCTAAGAACGGGATGTGCCGATTGGACGCTGGCATGACGTTGAACCACTTCAATGATCGACTCATCCATCCCCTCAGGCCCATGGAACAGTGTGATGGTGGCCTTTCCAACAACGGACTCTACCGACTGCTCAAAGGATTGATAGACCTCACCATTGGCTATGCGAATGGCCAGCCAGGCCGAGACGCCAATCGCCACTCCGACCACCGTCAGAAAAGCTCGAAAGGGCCGATGGCGCACATGGTCAAGGACCAATAGGAGAATAATTCGTATCATGCAGAGCGGTTGTCGGAAGTAAGGAGCGTATGTTAAAATAACTAGAAAAATATGCGTGGGGACATGGCCAAAAATGCCAAAAGGAAAAGTGACTGATTCGGAATCACCAGAAGCACTCTTGGAATCCAACTCCGAGGGACAATCTCTCACTGCACGGCAAAAGGAAATCTTGAGCCTGGTGGCTCAAGGCTTTACCAATCGTGAAATTGGTGAGCAGCTGGACATTAGCGTGCGAACGGTTGAAGTCCATCGCTTCAACTTGATGCGCCGGTTACGGGTCAGAAACGTGGCTCAACTTCTCAGGCAAGCCATTGCGCTTCGTATCATTCCCCAAGGCCCAACGGCCCCGAACTCCAAGACCTAAGGGAAGTGCGATCTCTCCTGTCATCTGAAAGGTCAAGAACGCAACCGTTTGTCCCCTTTTGACTCTACCCCGACGAGGTTATTCACCACCATTCGTTTTCAATCCATCTCCCGTAATTTTCCTCGACAGGCCATCAGCGACGGATAGCCTTTTCCTTGTAAGCAATCGGTAATTTCCCGTTCGAGCCTGGCAAACACCGCACAGCCTTCCTCAACCAGTACCGTGCCTATTTGAACCGCGGAGGCCCCACACAATACATGCTCAAATACGTCCACGCCTTGTTCCACTCCACCTGTACCAATGATAGGAATCCGATCACCCCAGATCTTCCAAAACGCGCGAACGTTGGCCAGGGCCACAGGCTTAATCATCCGTCCTCCCAATCCACCAAACCCGCCTTTGGGCTTAATCACCACCATTTCCCGTTCCGGATCAACCACCAGAGTATTCCCTACTGAATTGATGACGGTAACAAAGGCCACCTCACTTCCCTGAAGCACCTCGGCAATTTTCTGATGATGGATCGGATCAAAGTAAGGTGGGAGTTTTACTCCGAACGGCACCGTCAACAACGCACGAATCTCTTTTAATAACCGTTCCGTTTCCTCAAAATCATATCCGATCTGTGGTTTACCGGGAATGTTCGGACACGACAAATTCACTTCCACCAAATCCGGTCGAACCATCTCCAAGGCTCTGGCCCCTTCGAGAAAATCATCTGGATGAAGGCCGGCCAGACTGGCAATGACCGGCTTCCCGAACCGCTTCAACTCAGGAATCAATTTGGCATAGGCAGGATACCCTAAATTGGGAAGGCCCATTGAGTTAATCGAACCGCCGTCAAACGCCACATACCTCGGTTGAGGATTCCCCTCACGGGCAAGAGGCGTCATCGATTTCGTCACAATTGCACCGGCATGTGACCTCCCCAGGTCCTCCAGCTCTTCCGCCGTCACACACAAGGCTCCTGACGCGTTCATCACTCCACATGGAAACGACACACCGGCAATTACTGTTGAAAGATCCATTGCGTATTACTCCAATTGTCCGTCTCGAATCGCGACGATCCGGTCCGCCGCCTGAGCGGCCCGTAATGAGTGGGTTGCCAGGAGCACCGTCTGGCCAAGCTCCTTCGCACATTGACGCAGCAAAGACACAATTCCCGCGCCCGTTTCACCATCTAAATTGCCGGTGGGCTCATCGGCCACGATCAGTCGAGGGCGATGCACAAAGGCCCGGGCAATCGCTACGCGCTGCTGTTCGCCTCCGGATAATTCATGCGACCGGTGGCCCAACCGATGACTCATCCCCACTCGCTCCAGCATATCGGCTGTCCGTGTTCGCACCGCCAGGGATTTCTCACCCTGTAACCGCAAGGGAAATGCCACATTTTCTTCGATCGTTAATCCCGGAATCAGGTGGAATGCCTGAAACACGACCCCCACTTGTTCCCGACGCCATCGAGTCCACTCCTGATCACCAAACGCCAGACAGGAACGCCCATTCAGTATAATATCGCCGGATGTCACCCAGTCCAGCCCGGCCACCAAATGCAACAAGGTGCTTTTGCCACTCCCGCTAGGTCCCATTAGGGCACAAAATTCTCCCCGCTGAATTTCCACACTGACATCTCGCAACGCCACCACCGGAGTGGACCCACGCCCGTATTCCTTATAGACATGCTTAAACTGAATCACGGGAACCCCTCCAAAAAGTCTGCCGTCCCTCACAGCCCAGAATCATGGAAAATTCGATATCTCTCCTATATCATACCCAGGGTAAATGGACCAAGGCGTGTCCTGAAAAGCTCTTTGGCTTTCCCATTATCCTCGGCTCTGAAAGATTGCCTCTATGGCTCAACCATTCACCGCGATGCGCCTTCTCCAAACACTCCTCCATGTCATTTTCCCCACCAACTGTGCCAGTTGTCAGAAATCCTTGCGGGAGGATCCCGTGCCATTTTTTTGCCGCCAATGTTA
>JAGQKG010000131.1 GCA_020430245.1 Nitrospira sp. | reverse complement strand
CCCATACTACCCTACACGTTGAACACCAACATTCCTTGACCATAGGAAGCGGCTACACCTGAGATGCCCAAGTGGTTAATTAGGATCTGGACGCCCATCCATACCAGACAATTCATGCTTCAAATTTATTGCATGAATGGCATGCCTTTAAATTTTCACGCCCTCCAACCTACACGATGGTTTATTCTAAGATATCAAGCGATTACACAATCTCTCTATTGACTTCGCAACAATATCCGGAGCGGAATGCCCTCAAAACCATATTCCATCCTGATGGAGTTTTCCAGATAACGGAGGTAGGAGGCTGGGACTTTTGGTGCGGATTTGACGAATAGCGCAAAGGTAGGCGGTTTGGTCGCCACCTGAGTGATAAATACAGATTTTTTCGGATTGCCTCGAACCAACGTCATGGGATTTTTTTCCAGGAGTTCCTGAACAAATAAATTCAGCTTACGGGTTTGAATGCGTTTGGAAAAATCGGCCACAACCTGATCAATTTTAGGAAAAAGCCGCGTGAGCGTTTCCGGTTGAATTGCAGCGCCAAAGACAACCGGCACATAGGTAAAAAATGGAAATCGCCGGGCTAATTCAAGATTGTAGCCGGGGTGCGCCTCACGATCCCCTGCCCGCATGTCCCATTTATTCACAAGAATGATACAACCTCTCCCTTGTTTACTGATTAAGCCGGCAATTTTCGTATCTTGTTCTGTGACACCTTCTACCCCATCCAAAACCAGCACGGCGACATCAGACCGCCCCAATGCTCGAATGGCTCGTACAACACTATAGCCTTCGATCCCCCGCTCGATCCGACCCCTTCGTCGTAGACCCGCCGTATCTGTAAAAATATACTGTCGTCCATGAAGACTGACCATTGAATCAATCGGATCGCGAGTGGTTCCTGGAATATCACTGACAATAAGCCGGTGTTCACCGAGGATGGCATTGACCAACGTCGACTTGCCAACATTGGGTCGGCCCACTACCGCAATTCTGGGAATCTCCTTTCGAACCTGAACCTCCTGAGCTTGAGGAAGGTACGGCAAGAGCGCTTCAAGAAGCTCATCTACTCCTAATCCTCCCTCAGCCGAAATGGGGAAAATCGCCTTCGCCCCTAACTTGTAGAAATCTGCCAAGAGTGGTTCAGCTTGAGGAGTATCAATCTTGTTCACAGCCAGAAAAACCGGCTTCGTCACCGGTCGCAACAAATTAGCGAGATCGACATCCAACGGCGACAATCCCACACGACCATCCATGACGGCAATCACTAGATCAGCTTCCTCAATAGCCGCTTGGGTTTGATATTTGATCTGCTCCACAATCACATCGTCAGTGGTCAGATCCAGCCCACCGGTGTCGACCAGGGTGAATATCCGATTTTGATAATCGCATTCTGCCGTGTTTCTATCCCTCGTGACTCCGGAAACATCGTCCACAATTGCCGAACGATGGCCGACAATCCGATTAAACAGCGTGGACTTGCCTACATTCGGCCGTCCAACCAGGGCTACCAATGGCCTATGAGGTGGTGGTTCTAAGGGAATTTCGGCAGGGAAATTGGACGGACACGGAGACGACTCATGAGATGGTTTGTTGCGGGTACGAGATATGGGAGAACGAGGAGATCGAGCCATTGAACAGCAAATAATTTAATAAAGTGTCAAGCTGATAGAAAATTTTTGTTTCAGACGTCCGGTCAACTACCGGATCAACAGGACGATTAATCGAAATGCCGCAACCAGTGATAGCCTGGATAGAGCCACGCAGTCAACCATCAGGGTATAATAAAAAGGCCCAAAGATTGCTGCAACCTCCCGGCATTATGACGAGAATGATCTCCAGGGAATCCGTAGGGTTACCAGAAAAGAAACCATATGAATGCTTAAGCAATCTGCTATCAGCTATGGCCGGTAATTCGAAAACGTTAGCGGTTTTAGTGATCCACCAGCCATCCCAACTGGTGGACCCAATTCATGAAAGGATCCAGAATATTGAGGCAGAGGAAAAGGAGAAAAACCAGGCCAGGGAAAATTCAATGAAACTCCTCTCAGCAAGCTTGGTGCATCCCGCAAATGTGTTGTTTAATCTCACTTGCCCATTTCCTCCCTCGGCAGGCTGAGGAGTATCTTTGGGCTTTTTATGAAAAAACAGCACGTTATACATGGAGATGTTTCATTGCGGCCGCACAAAGAATAATAAAGACCCCCATCCACAACGCCACACGCTGAAATGGAACCGGCTCTAAGGCCATCTCTTCTAATTCTTCGCTTGTCTCACCACCGGTTGGTTCATTTTTAAAAATAATGGTGTATAGAAAGATGGTCAGAACCCCTAGCACCAGGAACAATTTAATAAAGAAAACGGTAAGATATTTGGCATGATGGGCGACGCTTTCCCCAGACTGCATGACCATCCCCTCACTTACATAATGGAGATTGACTCCTCCAGTGAAAAGGATGACCACCAAAAGAATCCCGACCACCCGTTTATATTGCTGATAAAAGGTTTCAGATATTGGTCGGATAAATTGTTTTGGAACAGCAGTTTTGAGACTAGGCGTTACTGCCATGACAAGAAAGGCCAGCCCACCAATCCACACTATGGCGGACAAGAGGTGCAACCAATGCACCAGGATGGGAATAATCTGATTAAGGTCGGTGAGAACTCCGAGGAGGGATTCCATTACAACTTAAACACAGGCTTTTCATTTCCGAATCGACGCTTCCGAAGTTCTTCCATTAAATCAATCGTTACGACGGGAATACCTTGTTCGGCAGCATGCCGCTCGACACCTTTTTTAACCATGGCCCGGAGGAAGTAAGGAATTCGACTGAGCCTTTCTTCCGCATCGGCTTCCCATTCTACGGACGAGGCTTCCGGTACATTGAAGGCCACTTTAATTTTATCTCCACCTTTTGGAGTGTACAGACACCATTCGTCTTCATCCATCGCATCTCCGTGGTCAACGTAGGGACGCGCACGGCACCCACCGCAAATTTCACTATATTCACAATCTCCGCACTTACCTTTCAGGTGAGGATAGCGAAATGACTTGAAAACTTCCGAATTATCCCATAAATCGACAAAACTGGTGTTGCGAATGTTTCCTGCAGACAAAGGCATATACGGGCACGGCGTGAGGTCGCCATTAGGTGTCACTCGGGCATAGTTAGTGCCTGCCAGGCACCCTCCACCCATGTAGCCTTGCGCTTTGGTGATGGGAGAATTTGGGTCATTTTCATAGGCCAGGCGTTTGAAATGTGGGGCACAACGCGCCCGAACCAACATGTCCTGGTATTTATCTTGGCTCTCGACCAAATAGGTCAAGACTTCCTCATATTGTGCAGGAGTGATGTCAGTGAGCTCTTCACCACGTCCCGTACACACCATGAAAAAGACATTTAAGACTTTGGCACCTAAATCGTGTGACCAATCGATGACCGCTGGCAATTCTTTGTAGTTCATGGGCTGTGCGCTGAAATGTACTTGAAATTGAAGGCCATTTCGTTTGCATGCTTCAATACCGGCCATAGCCCCTTCCCATGCACCAGGTAAACCTCTAAACGCATTGTGTGTTGCCGAATCCAGGGAGTCAATACTAATGCCTACGCCCATCACGCCAATGTCTACCATGGCTTTGGCCATCTTGTCGTCAATCAGCATTCCATTGGTGCCAAAGACAACCATAAATCGTTGCTCAACTGCGTGGCGAGCGATTTCAAGAATATCGGGACGAACCAACGGCTCTCCGCCGGTAATAACAAGAAGGCTGCCGGCATTGACTTGGGCAATCTGATCAATAAGACGAAAACATTCTTCTGTCGTCAATTCATCATGGCCACCGCCCATTTTTGTCGTGGCATCCAGATAACAATGTTCGCATTTGAGATTGCATCGCTTGGTTAAATTGAGGGCCACCAGGTAGGGCTTAAAATCATCCACTGTTCGGCCGTCCCCAGGCGATCCTGAATCTGGACGAAAAGATTCAAACTTAGATACTGCACTAGATCCTAACGAGTTCAGCCTATTGAGAAATGAATTGATGACAGGGAGTGCCTTACCCATTGTGACCAGCTCCGGATTGGGCTTCCGAGGGAGCACCCGTGCCGGTTAACTTGGCCACGATATCCTTGACATTTCCAGTTTTCATGGCTTCTTCCATGGTGGTTTTAGCTTGTTCAATGCCCTGGTTCGCCACCTCCAGAGTTATGGTTGTGGTTCCAATTTTTTCGGCATGCTTGATGATTAACGCTTTAGTACAATCCCGCATAAATCCAGCAGGAGCTCTTTCCAATCGTTGGAGGGCATCCGGCTCCCACCTATACGGATCGGCTCCATTTGTGTTGCCGGTATTTTCAGTATTGGATTCAGAGACCATATTTGCTGTCTCCCCAGCCGTTTTATTGGCAAAAATTGGTGTGTAGTCTTCGCTTGCCGCTTCTTGAATCATTGTTGCCGAATACTCTAACGTAATCGTGGTCATTCCAAGTTTTCTGGCGGTTTTTTCGATTTTCGCTTTTGCCCGTCGGCGTTGAAAACCAGCGGGAACCGCTCGAATCGCTTCACGAGCATCCTTCGTCCACTGCATGGGGATATCGTCATACGCCACTTGCGTTTCTAAGCCACCTTCCGCCTGGGCAGCCGCATCAAAAATAGCTTTATCGACTTGTTTAAATTGTGCTCCATCCAGCCCACAGACAGGACACATCACAGGATGGTCGCCTTTCCCAATGTAGCCGCATCCTCCACACACATAATAGTCCCGTGACATTCGATCCAAATAGTTTTGGTTGACCGAACTCATTGGACGAGCAGCAGCCGGCTTTTCTTCCACCACCTGAGACATCATGCCGCTCAAAGTGGAACCCATTAAGTCCTGTGCGACTTCATTGCCTGCCTGCATGGTATTCCGATCGACTCCTGCCGCATCGAGAGTACCGCCTAACGTTTTCATGGCGTCCATGGCACCTTTGGGTAAAATATCCCCAACCGCATCATCGATGACTGAATTACTGATGATGGTATGACCCTTTTCGATGGCATATCGATGTATCGCCGTTTTTGCCACTCCCCGTGCAAAGACAGGTATCTTTTCCATCCGCCGTAAGGCTTCTTCGGTCCAGGCAATCGTGTATTCAGCCTGCGTGTCAATCGGAGGAACAAACTTTTTGTTGGATATTAATACATTGCAAGGAGCTGAACGCAAAAGATTTTCGGCATTGCTGCCAATATCCATTTCATCATCGCTATGCACCCCAATCCGTCCAACGATAAGCAGCCAAGGCTGCTCTTTTCGAACGTACTGGATGATTTTCTCAAACGCTTTGCCGTCGAGAAGAGTTGTCTTAATATCTGCGCCCTCATCTTGTGCGACATCGCGAGAGACATCAAGATGAGACTGGTAAATTTTTGCTAGTCCGCTGTCGATGACTTCTTCGTGAAGCTTTTCCTGTTCCTTAAATCGAAACACCTTTCCAGCCTCTTCATTCAAGACACCGGAAATACTGTGAAACGCCGCATAATGAAAATAGGGATCGAATGCTGAGATCGCTTCTACCGGCTTATTGAGTGCCTTTCCCAAGGCGAGCGCGGTCTTCAATCCGCCAAAAGAGTAATGGCTCCCGTCCACAGCTACCACAATTTTCCCACCGTTCATGGGTTTGGTATCTTTCACAATGAACATGTCTGAATTACGAATCCGACGGATCACACGCTCCGTGTTACTCCCGATCACAGAGTCCTTCACCGCCCCAACCCCCAAAGCACCCATAATGGTTAAGTCATATCCATTTTTTGTAATATCTTCTGCTATTGCTTTCCAGTTTCGTCCCTCAAGTGATCGCCGCTCCAGAGGAATATTCGCTTCCGCACATTTCTGGTCGACAAAATCCAAATACGAATCTGTAATTATTTGCAAGCCTCTGGTGATAAGGGAATCATGGATTTGGCGTTGGCGATCTAACTCTTTTTCGTCGTGATATTCCTCAGGAAGTCCTGCCTCCATTTGCTTAAACCGCTTATCATGCATCTTCGCCGCATACACATGGCTTCCCACAATTTTCGATCCAAAAATTTTCGCAAACTGCACCCCCAGTTCTACAGCCATATTTGAATGGTCTGAATTATCAACCGGGACATATATGGTTTTGTACATCAACAAGCCTCCTTACAGATTTCCCCTATAGAAAAAGGGGCACTCCGCCCTCGTCTCAATCGCCGGGAAATGCTTATAAACAGATGTTTTTTCACATAAAATAAGAGCCGATCTTACCACTGGGAATTCTAGGTACGCAACCCAACGACCATTTCCACCTTGAAAGGAGTGAAATTTTAAAAATTATATATTTATCAAATGGATTGAAAGGCTAATCTTAGCTTTTATCCTGATCAAATCAAATTCAAGGCAACCACGTATTAATGCCTAATATTAATGAAGCGTTGCTCGAAGGCAACGCATGAGCAAGAGGCTGCACTTGCCTGCCAACCTTTCACTAAATGAATCTCAATATAACTGTTAAAAACGCCGCAAGTGTTAAGCATTCGAAAAATGAGCCTCGAATTGTTGACGATGGGGACGAAATACTGCAACCGACACTTAACCAATTGAGTTAGGAAGGGAACTTTGCGTTATGAAAATTTTATGTTTTACTAACTTTTGGCCGAGAACAACAAACGAAAACATGGGAAAACTCAAAATTTTCAGTTATAGGCAAACTAAAAATTGCGGAAAGATGTTAAATTGAGCTAGGGTAAGTGTTTTGCGCTTTGCTTTATTCACCAACTGAGACCATGCCATATGGGCTCAAGCAATTGGTTAGGGGGAACTCTAGATGAGACAAACCAATTTTCTCTTTACCTCGGAATCGGTCACGGAAGGGCATCCGGATAAAATTGCCGATCAGATTTCCGACGGTATCCTTGACGCAATCATTGCGAAAGATAAGAACTGCAGAGTGGCCTGTGAAACCATTCTGACCACAGGAATTGCCTTTGTAGCCGGAGAAATTTCCACTCGGGCGTACGTAGAAATTCCTGAGATTATTCGTGAGACGATTCGTGAGGTGGGATATACCGATGCGACATGGGGATTTGATTACAGTACCTGCTCAGTGTTGACCGCCATTCATAACCAGTCAGGCGACATTGCTATGGGAGTGGACTCAGGCGGCGCTGGCGATCAAGGGTTAATGTTCGGGTATGCATCGAATGAAACCCCTGAACTCATGCCAATGCCCATCACCCTGGCGCACCGTTTAACCAGAAGACTGGCAGAAGTTCGAAAAAAGAATATTCTCCCCTGGGTTCGGCCTGATGGAAAGTCACAGGTGACGGTCGAATATAAAAACGGGAAGCCCATTCGCATTGACACCATCGTTCTTTCCACCCAGCACAGCGATGCGGTCACCTTAAAGAAAATCGAAAAGGATGTGATGGAAAAAGTGATTATTCCCGTCATGCCTAAGAAGTTTTTCAATCCAAAAAATATCAAATTTCACATTAATCCCACTGGACGTTTTGTCACCGGTGGCCCAATGGGAGACACCGGACTAACTGGACGAAAAATCATCGTAGACACTTATGGCGGGGTTGGCAGTCACGGAGGAGGCGCTTTTTCCGGGAAAGATCCCAGTAAGGTAGACCGATCAGCCTCATACATGGCGCGATATATTGCGAAGAATATCGTTGCCGCCCAATTGGCAGAAAAATGTGAAGTGCAATTAGCTTATGCCATTGGCGTTGCAGAACCAGTTTCCGTTTTGGTGGATACAAAGGGCACAGAGAAAACGTCCATTGACCAAATCGAAAAGCTCATCATCAAACACTTTCCGTTGACCCCAAGAGGCATCATCGAGCATCTCAAGTTGCGGCGCCCGGTTTACAAAAGAACCGCAGCATACGGGCATTTTGGACGAAACGAACCCGGATTCACCTGGGAAAAAACCGACATAGCGAATTTACTACGAAAAGGTGCAGGTCTATAGCTTTCAATCGCCTTGACCTATTGAGTAAGGGAGAATTTCATGGCTCCCTTGCTTACATCCAGTATCTTCATCACTCATCCTGAGAAGGGGAAGAAATTTCTATGAGCACTGCAACTATGACTAAAGCCGCCTCAACTGACTACAAAGTTGCGGATATCCGTTTGGCTGGTTGGGGACGGAAAGAATTATGCATTGCCGAAACAGAAATGCCGGCATTGATGGCCCTTCGGAAAAAATATCATGACTCCCAACCATTAAAAGGGGCCAAAATTCTTGGCTGCATTCACATGACTATTCAGACGGGCGTGTTAATAGAAACGCTCATCGACCTGGGAGCTGAAGTTCGCTGGTCCTCCTGTAATATATTTTCAACACAGGATCATGCTGCTGCTGCCATCGCCGCAAAGGGAATCCCTGTATTTGCCTGGAAGGGTGAAACCGAAGAAGAATATGAGTGGTGCCTGGAACAAACCATTTTAAAAGATGGCCAACCGTGGAATGCCAACATGGTCCTGGATGACGGTGGGGATTTGACGATGATGCTCCACAAAAAATATCCAGCCATGTTAAACCGTATTCATGGAATTACTGAAGAAACTACCACTGGTGTCCATCGCCTACAGGAAATGTTAAAAAGTGGCACGCTAAAAGTTCCAGCGATCAATGTAAATGATTCGATTACCAAGTCAAAAAATGATAACAAATATGGTTGCCGACACAGCTTGAATGACGCAATCAAACGCGCGACGGACCACCTCCTGTCAGGGAAAAAGGCCCTCGTGATTGGGTACGGCGACGTCGGAAAGGGCTCGGCTCAATCACTTCGGCAGGAAGGCATGATTGTCAAAATTTCAGAGATTGATCCCATTTGTGCCATGCAAGCCTGCATGGATGGATACGAAGTGGTCTCTCCCTATAAAGGTGGGATCAATACAGGCAAGGTCGAAGACACCAACTCCGACCTTCTCCAGAACACGGATATAGTCGTCACAGCTACCGGCAACTTGAATGTCTGCGATTCAGCCATCCTGCAATCATTGAAATCTGGGGCGGTCGTTTGCAATATCGGACACTTCGACAATGAAATCGATACTGCCTTTATGCGAAAGAACTGGCAATGGGAAGAAGTAAAACCTCAGGTACATTCGGTCTATCGTGACAAAGCCAACAATGATCACCTCATTTTACTGTCCGAAGGGCGCTTGGTGAATTTGGGAAATGGGACCGGGCATCCATCACGAGTCATGGATGGTTCATTCGCCAATCAAGTCCTCGCTCAAATTTACCTCTACGAGCGGAAATTCGCCGACCAGAAAGGTGGACCAATTACAGTGCAGGTTTTACCGAAACATCTCGACGAAGAAGTGGCAGCCCATATGGTCAGAGGTTTTGGAGGGGTTATCACTAAACTCACTCAAATACAGGCTGACTATATTCACGTACCAGTCAACGGACCGTTCAAAGAAGACAGCTACAAATATTAGTAAACAGCTCGTATCCTTCTGATATTACCCCAGTAACATTAAAGACCAGACCACATAACAAATGATAATGGTTCTGGAATATTGATTGCGAATTCAAAAATAATCACAGACATTAATATTGAGGGGGCCTTGGCTTGACAGGGCCCCCTAGCTTTTTTCAAACAATCTGGTATTCTATTCATATGAATGGTATCAAGATTGATTGCTGCTGTAGGTATTGCCTCTCCCCAATTAAATTGGTACATTAAATTCTCAAACCACTCTTTTACACGGGAGAATCAAGTCCCGTGTTAGTCGGTTTCAACAACCCACTTTCGTATATGTAAAAGAGATTTCAATCCTAGGTTTTATTTCACTAACAAATCTTTCACCGTTGAATTTCTCGTCTAGGCATTGGGAAAATATTCTCCGGTGGCTAGAGATATAAGAGGACTTAGACAGCTATGTCACGAACGCTAGACCCCTCCTTAGCCGGAACTCCGCAACGAGATTACCCCACAATGATTCTGTTTGGGGTAATTGTATTTACTACAATCGTCGGGCTCCCATTGTATGCCTATTTTTACGATTTCTCCTGGGTAGACTGGACCATGTTTGTCATGCTTTACCTTTTCACAGGATTAGGCATTACCGTAGGTTATCACCGGTTAATTACCCATAGGAGCTTTAAGTGCCCAAACTGGATCAAAGCCACCTTCTTAATCGCAGGCGGTATGGCATTAGAAAACTCAGCACTACGATGGGCCAGTGACCATATTAGGCACCATGCCCGATGCGACCAGAAAGAAGATCCCTATAACGCCACCCTGGGTTTTTGGCACAGCCATTGTGGCTGGATTTTCTGGAAAGATCCCAATCGTGATCCCAAATATGCCACCCGGCTTTTGCAGGATCCTCTGATTTTGTGGCAAG
>JAGQKG010000130.1 GCA_020430245.1 Nitrospira sp. | reverse complement strand
AAGAATCTTCAGAAGGCGGCAGCCAGCGTGGAGGAATTTCAAGCACGCGCGATGATCGCGACGATGGACTTCGCCCCACAGCTCACTGTCTCCTCCAGCGGTCCGGTTTTCGGACGGCAGAGCAACTTCTCCGCGCCCGGGTTCCCCAATCCCTTCAACTATTACATTCAAGGAAACTTGGCTTGGGAGATCGACCTCTGGGGGCGCATCCGGCGGTCCAACGAGGCGGCCCGCGCCGATCTGCTCGCCCAGGAGGAAAACCGACGGGCCGTAGTCCTGTCACTGGTGAGCGGCGTGGCTCAAGCGTATTTTGAACTTCTTCAATTCGACATGCAATTGGAAATTGCCAAGCGAACGCTGGAGTCCTGGAAAGAATCGGTGGCCATTGCCCGTGCGCGATTACGACAAGGGATAAGTTCAAAACTCGATGCAGACCAGTTTGAGTCGGAGCAGGCGAATGCGGCGGCTCGCGTGGCACAATTCGAACGGCAGATGATCCAGAAAGAAAATGAGCTGAGCGTGTTACTCGGGCGCAATTCCCAAAGCATTTCGCGGGGGGTGTCTCTGACCGAGCAGGTGATGCCGCCGGTCGTCCCCCCGGGGTTGCCGTCGGAGCTTCTTAAGCGTCGTCCGGACATCCTTCAAGTGGAAGAGCAATTGGCCGCCGCAACCGCACGGATCGGCATGGCCAAGGCTGACCGCTTTCCGAAAATCTCAATTACCGGCCTCATGGGCTATGCCAACCCGCATTTCTCCCAACTTGTGAAAGGCGGTGGTAAGGCCAATGGGCAGTTCGCGGAGGCAGGACCCAGCCTGCTGGGGCCCGTGTTCAATGCTTCCGTTCTGGGATTCCAGCAGGACGCCGTCGAAGCACAGGCCAAGCAAGTTTTGGCCGATTATGAGCAAACCATTCTTGTGGCATTCAAGGAAGTGGAGGATGCTCTTGTGGCGGTGCGCACGGCAGATTCCCAGCGGAATGCCCAGCAGGAACAGGTGACGGCTCTCCGGTCGGCATTGCGTTTGGCCAATCTTCGCTACAAAGGCGGCCTGACCAGTTATGTTGATGTGCTCATCGCCAAACGAGACTTGTTCATTTCCGAACTCGAACTCACGTCCACCCATCGGCTGCATTTGGTGTCGATGGTACAACTCTATAAAGCGTTGGGTGGAGGATGGTCCCCGGAATCTCCGGAAGGACCCGTCGCCATTTCCAGTTCCCCAAAGCAAACACCATAACTGAGAAGGTCGAAGTTCCAGGATCGTATTCGTTGGGCAGTAGATGTATAATGGGTGGTTAGGGGGTTTTCCAAGAAGTCATCGACCTTTCTAAATCAATGGCGAAGGGTCTGTCCCCAGGCTCTAATTGCTAAGACTCATCGAGAATCTTCCCGGAGCCCTGCTTGAGCGGGCCGATGGGAGAAGGTTCCAAAAGGGTTAAAACACTCTTACGCGAATTGATCATAAAAGTGAAAAACGTAAGAAGACAGAGTTGCTCTACATAGTTTATATGACTTGTAGATCTCCTTTCCTCTCACATCAGACAATCTCTCATGACTGAGCGGGGCAGTCACATCATATGGGGTGCCTGTTTTTTCTCTTGATGCCATGATGAAACGAATCGACCTGATCGCCGGAGCGAGGCCCAATTTCATGAAAATTGCGCCCATCATCGACGCCCTAAATGCGGCCGAGATGCGGGGAGGGGGGTTACGCTTCCGCCTGATCCATACAGGGCAGCACTATGATCGGACCATGTCAGGGAGTTTCTTCGAGGAACTCTGTATCCCGGATCCTGATATCAATCTGGAAGTGGGGTCTGGCACACAGGCTGAGCAAACGGCAGCGATCATGGTCAATTATGAAAAAGTGTTACTCAAGGAAAAAAGCGATCTGTGCTTAGTGGTTGGGGATGTGACCTCGACCATGGCTTGCTCCATTGTCGCCCGCAAACTCGGGGTGCCGGTGGCGCATGTTGAAGGCGGGATCCGCTCGGGCGACTGGACTATGCCGGAGGAGATCAATCGGGTCGTGACCGACTCTCTCACCACCTGGTTTTTTACCACAAGCGAGACGGCTAACGACAATCTTCGCCGATCCGGCATCACAGACGACCGCATATTCTTTGTTGGCAATACGATGATTGACACCTTGCTGAAGCACCTCCCTCGCCTGCGTCCACCGGATTGTTGGAAATCCCTCAGTCTTGAGGCCCAGCAGTATTTTGTGGTCACTCTTCATCGCCCGGCAAATGTGGATGGAGAACAACAGTTGCTGCGCCTGCTGCGGGCTATCGCCGAAGGCACGCAGGGGTTGCCCGTGGTCTTCCCTGTTCATCCACGTACTGCGAAAAATCTGCGTGATCTCGACAGTCGGACGTCACAACTACAATATATCGATCCTTTGAGCTACCTGGAGTTCAACTATCTGGTAAAACATGCTTGTGGGGTGATTACCGATTCCGGAGGTATTACCGAGGAGACCACCGTTTTGGGCGTGCCGTGCTTGACGTTGCGCGACAATACGGAACGTCCAGAGACCATTACGATGGGAACCAACGAACTCATTGGGACTGATCCAAGTAAGCTGCCGCCGGCGCTGGCACGATTGTTAGCGGGCCAATGGAAAAAAGGGTCCATCCCTCCAAAATGGGATGGCAAGACGGCTCTGCGAATTGTCGAGCACTTAGAGCACGTGCTTAAAAGATCATAATTCATCAAACGAGACTTGTTCGTTTCCGAACTCGAACTCGCGTCCACCCATCGTCTGCATTTGGTGTCGATGGTGCAACTCTATAAAGCGTTGGGTGGAGTATGGTCTCCTGCATCTCCTGAAGAACCCATCGCCACTTCCGGCTCATCCTTCTAAGCAGAAATGACAGCTGAAGAAGATGAACGTCCAGGGTTGGATCGTTAATCCCACGGTCTGTGGCATGAATACATGGTCAACCCTAACCTTCATAAATAATAGAGCCATTCCAAATAATTCCCCGAATCTTCCTTGTTGGGTGGGACACCATCGTTGACTGACGTGGAGGCGCTTTCAGCCTTCGTACCTACTTGGGCGAAGGCAGGGAACGCAACGCTAAACGCATCCCGAAGGGTGCAACGCCTGTTTTCAATATTCCCATACAAAAAAATCGGGAATGTGCCCAAAAGTCCGTTAAGCACGGCCGCAATCAATGGAGCATGTGAGCACAGCTACCGAAAAGGGCGATGGGCGGGGGTTGATAGCCAAAGAACCTCGTTGCTCAGATCGTGATTTCTATGGTGGATTACGAGATGTCTGAAACGGCGAACGAGTTCAGACAGAGGAAATTCCTTTGAAAGGATGATCCCGGCATGTATCTGACCAATCACGTACCAGTGTTTAGCGAGGCTTAGAAAATCTCGACAGTTGAATGTGAAAAGAATACGTTGCTCGTCGGCGGTAAAAATGAGTTGTTCCTCATCGAATAGGCCCAAGTGCCCAGCCTGCCGGGCTGTGAGGCTATCAATCCCATGAGCTGAAAGGAGAGGGGCAAGAATTACCGGCACATGTTCATCGAGATAAAGCCTCATACAGGCTGAAGGTGCGATCCCATACGCTAGACCTGGGAATTTGGCATTGCCGGCGGTTCAAGCCCGCCATTTGTCGTGATCTCAGCATCTACCTCATCACGATGATCATAATAATAGGACAAGGCATCATAAATGGCGGCAAGGCTACTCTGAGGATAATAACTGAGGAGTTCTTCCGGATTAATTCCGTGATGCAACACATACACAATGATGGTTCGGACGGGAATCCGTGTTCCTGCAATACGAGGACTACCTCCACACGTATCTGGATCACTGACGATATGAGGATGAAGGACTTTCGGCATGTTTGAAACTCTACCTGACCTGTGAAATAGGAGCAAGCCGAATGTGTCTCCGCTCTTCTTTGTCGTCCTCATGGAGAATATGCGAACTATCATGACTGCTTGGTGAGGTCTCTAAGAGAAAACACGATGCGCAGGATTTCCTACCTCTCATGTTACGGGAAAATACAGAGCGATCTGTGACTGCAACGGATGGAGCCTGTCACGGAGTGAGATCGTTACGATTTATGGTCATCCTGAGCGCAGCGAAGGATCTGTGCCCAGGGTAACGATACCATCTCGCAGTCAGATTCTGCTGGGCCCCTGTCCTGAGCTTTGCCGAACGGATTGGATGACCGATTCCGGAAAGCCATCCCATGATGGTCATGCCCGACAGTGTTTATGGGGAAGTTATCTTGGTTTCGTTTCGGATGGATTCCCGCTTACGGATTGAGGGGATGCCCATGATGGGTTGGGTGGGCATGGTTTGCGGATTTTCCCCCGATAAGGGAACTTGTAACTGGTTCGTGCTCAGTCAGGTCTTAGGGAATTTTCTTTTTCAGTGGCAAAAGTCGTATACGATTTTTTCTAGGATCGATTGTCACCAATACCCCCTTTGCAATTTCCTTCTCTGCTTTTCGCAGTGCTTCCAAGACAATCAGTGCAGCTGTGTTGGGACGAACATCTTCACTCCTCAGTTGTATGACGCTAGGAGCGATCGCTTGGGTGGCAAATAAAAGAGTCCCATAATCTAAGTCATGGGTGAACACCGCATACCCATGATTCCGTGCCCATCCCATGATTTCCGTATCTGGGGCAGAGGCGGAGCCGATTTGACTCCAGTGTGTTGCGTCATAACCCTCTTCCTTCAGAAAAGGAACCCACGAAGGAGAAAGGTTCATATCTATCAGGATTTTCATAAGGACTGGAGCGATACGTCATATTCTTCAGCCCGCCACGTTGCATACGAAAGGGCGGCCTTGATGTCCTCCTCCTCAATATAAGGGTATAACTGCATGATCTCCTGAAAAGACACTCCAGATGCGACAAGACCCGTGAGTGTCCCGACGGTCACTCTCATTCCTCGGATACATGGTTTACCACCCATGACTTGAGGTTCAATGGTAATACGGGTGAGATCTGGAAAATTCATAGGCCTTCTCCATCGTACGGAACGGTAGATTGTTCAATTTTTTCAATAGCATAGCTAAAAAATGTAGTTGGCCACATTAAACTTCCTGAAATGCAAAAGCAAATGTCAGTGTAGTTCTGGGTGGGCAGGCATGGCCAACGGATCTTAACTCTTCGGTGAAAAAAAGCCCAGGGGCGTTTTTGTTGCATGAAGTGGTCTCATAAACTTGGACACAGGGTGAGATTGTATCATACAACCCAGAAGTGAGTTGTCCAATGAGTCGAACCCGGCTTACCTCTTCCAGTGGACAACCGCGCCGCTGGGTGGATGTCTCTCGGGCGAAAGCGCTCTTTGGGTTTCAGGCCAGGCATTTACTAAAACGAACGTGGAAGCTCCGCCCTTTGGGCGGGGATATTTACTTCAGGATAGACTGAAAAAACTCTCCAGTGGGTTCAGGCTAATCAGCACGTCTTCCGCAAAGTACAGTTCTGATTCTTTTCCATTCACTGTCTTCATGCGATTCCATTCCCTCAAGAGGCCTTCGTTCTGGTTGTGGCCGGCAAGAGTTTGTGTCTAGACTTTTTCCAAAGGATGACAGATCTCAGGTAGCCATTTCACAGCCGGTTTGCCCGACGTGTGTCATCGGGTATCTCTCTTGGTCCTCTCGGATGGCGCCCCGCTGACGACCGGCGGGATGACATTGGCCCATAAATCCTTCAGTTATATGTAGCGCTATGGGAGCTGATCTGGCAGAATCATTGTATTGTCCCTAGAATCCATTCCCGTTGTGTGCTTCCCCTCTCTCAGAATGTGATGGATGACATCATCCGGTAAGTCACGAGGTATCCCTTCACACATGGCGCAGCCGGCTTCATGCAATTCCTCGCAGGGCTCAGACCAGTCGTATCAGCGCGCGTGGTCTCTTGTGGGGATCATGGCCGCCGCCCTGGTAGTGTTCGTGGTGTTCTATGACAACCTGGCGTCCTTATGGCGGACCTGGTTGGGCGATGACAATTATGGGCATGGTCTCTTTGTGCCTCCCATTGCTCTGTATCTGGTATGGGAAAAAAAAGAGCGGCTCTTGGAGGGCGATGGAGCCGGGGCATGGTTGGGGTTCGTGATCATTGCCGCAGGGATGGGCCTGTTCATTATGGGCAAACTGGCCACATTATTTGTCGTGCAACATCTCGCGTTGTGGGTGGTCATCGTGGGTCTGGTGATGGCCGCATGGGGTCTGCGTGGGGCACGTATATTGGCATTTCCTCTTGGTCTTTTGATGATGACCATTCCTCTTCCGCAGTTTCTCTTTCAACATTTGTCCGGTTCCTTACGGGCAATTTCATCGACGCTGGGAGTGACCTGTTTGCAGGTGGTCGGGATCACGGCTTTCCAGGATGGCAATGTGATTGATCTGGGGCCTATTCAACTCCAAGTGGTAGAGGCTTGCAGTGGCCTGCGGTTTCTCTTTCCTCTGATGACGCTGGCCCTCTTGTGTGCCTATTTTCTGCAGGACCGGTTCTGGAAGCGGGTCTTCGTGTTTCTTTCAAGTATCCCGATTGCCATCGTCCTGAATGGATTTCGGATCGGCATGATTGGCATCCTGGTTGAATGGTGGGGGAAAGGGGCGGCCGATGGGTTCATTCACATGTTCGAGGGTTGGATCATCTTTCTTGTCGGAGTCGCGCTGCTGGTTGGAGAAGTCATGGTGCTCAAGCGCCTGTGGCCGCAACCGCAGGAGCATGCTGCTCGCGTGGAGTCACCGGAGCCATCCCGGCGTGGAATGGTGCCGGAGGAATGTGCCCGTCAGGGTCCCGGCCAAAGGCCCACGCATGCCGGTTTCACATCTGCTCAAATCCCCTGGGCGATGGTATCGGGGCTGGTTGTGGTCGGCTCTCTAGGCATGTGGGCCACGCAGCTCGACGCACGGGAAGACCGGCTGGTGCCCCGGCAATTATTTGCAGATTTTCCACTGCAACTTGGTGCGTGGGAAGGGACGGCACGGCCCTTAGAGGAGGTCTATATCGATGCACTCCGGTTTGATGACTACCTGTTGGCCGACTTTCATCAGAAGCCAGAGGAGTCTCTTCCGATCAACCTCTATGTGGCCTATTATCATTCGCAACGATCCGGAGAATCGATTCATTCGCCTCAAAGTTGTATCCCCGGCGATGGGTGGCTCATTGAGTCCGTGAAGATCATCCCTCTTGACCCCCTGACTCCTTCCCTGGCCACTGTCTCCATCAACGAGGTGACGATCAAAAAAGGCGAAGCCCGGCAATTGGTCTGGTACTGGTTCCGGCAGCGTCAACGGAATTTGACTAATGAATATCTGGTGAAGTGGTATCTCCTCTGGGATGCCGTGACCCAAGGCCGGACGGATGGGGCCCTTATTCGTTTAACAACCCCCATTCCCGCTCATGGTGATCTCTCTGTAGCCAAGTCACGACTGGCAGAATTCGGCGGCTTGGTCTACTCCCATTTGGAGCCGTACGTTCCGGGTTAAAGGGAGGTCGGTTGGGGTCCCGCTCGTGTACCGTTTTCATGATTCAAAATCGCTCGGCCCTGTAGGTGAAACAATACACACCTAGCCCTCAGTGCGTGCTTACACATCCACTGTTCAAAGAGGTTCCGGCAAGGTGAATCCTGAATCTTCCATTATCAGTGGTGTCATGCACGACCAGCGAATTGGGGAAGCCCACAGTAGTCCTATGCCTTTCTTAAAGAGCGGTGAAAGGGTTTCACGGGAATGGGAATCTTGAACGGGGCTGTTCGCATTGGTTGGCATGGTCCATGCTTTATTTATCAGAACGATAACGGGGTCATCGTCATGGAGGCAGGTGGCATTGGGAGCGAACAGTCGCGTCCACCTTTTCTTCAAGAGCCGATCTTGGTATAAAGAGGGATTGTTCCTTTCAATTTACTTTCAATTTATATGATCAATCCATAAAGCGATGTATTCCTTCAGTTGCCTTTTGTAGTGAGGGTGTAATTTTTACCATTAGAAAGGAGCGAATCCGGGTGTGGTTCAGGGGTGGTGTTCCTGAACACGTGTTGTGCCTCCGCTGCTAATAAGATTCCCGTCGTCAAGGGCCTCGTGATCAAGTAGTCCATATTTGCCTTTATATTTTTTTTTCGGTGAGGCACGTATGACAGGGATCTTGTTCTACGCATTTCTTCTTTCGTTGTTGATTGGTACCGTCTTGACCCCATGCCTCATGCTTGGGGCCACCCGGATGGGCTTTCTCGATCAACCCGATCTGCGAAAAGTTCATAAGGAACCAATCGCCAGAGTGGGGGGTATGGCCTTTGCCATAGGAGCCTTGGTGGCCATTGGCTATTGGGCCCCTTCATCCCAGATGATTCTGGCCATCCTCGCCGGTTCCCTTATTATCGTGATCATGGGCAGCCTGGATGACTTTTTCGATTTGCGGGTGCGATACAAATTCGGGGGGCAGGTTCTGGCTGCCGGAGTGGTCGCCATATCGACCTCCATCTCATGGCAACCCCTTTCGTCCTTATTGAGTGTCGATCTTCCTGCGTGGGTATCCATCGCCCTGACCATTTTCGTCCTGGTCACAATGACGAATGCGATGAATCTCTCGGATGGCCTGGATGGATTGGCGGGCGGCCTCGCCTTTCTCAGCTTCGGACTGGTGGCGTATCTGGCCTATCAAATTCATGACAGTTTCGTCTTGTATCTGGTCCTCCCGGTCATGGGGGGACTGCTGGGATTTTTGAGATTTAATACCTATCCCGCCCGAGTCTTTATGGGAGACGGGGGAAGTCAGTTTCTGGGATTTGTCCTGGGCGTCTCAGCGTTGCTGCTGACGCAAACGGACCGCTCGCCGATCAGCCCATGGTTAGTGCTGTTTATGTTTGGTGTCCCGTTGATGGATCTGGTGGCGGTCACCATGCAACGCCTGCTGAGAGGAGGCTCTCCGTTTAAGGCTGATCGAGAGCATATGCACCATAAACTCTTGGCGTTAGGTTTTTCACATCACCAGGTGGTCCTCATCCTCTACGGCTTGCAACTGGTACTGGTGTCGCTGGCCTATGCCTGTAGGTGGAGCAGTGAGGGATTCCTCATGGGTCTGTATCTTCTCCTGCTGGCCGGGCTGGGCTCCTTTTATTATGGGGTGGCCTCCGGACGATTGCGCCCTGAGGCATTCCGGACATGGAGTACGGGAGTGTTGTACTGGCGAACCTGGGTCGCTTCGAACCAATGGCTGTCGCAATGGTGCCTGTATGGCCTGTTGACGGGCATGATGGGATTTTTTCTGCTGGGGATATTCTTATCCTTTTCCGTCCCCAAGGGAATATCGTATCTTGCCCTGGGACTGGTGGTGTTGGTGTTTATCGGCACGCTGGGGAATGCCAAAACGATGCTGCTCACGACGAGGATGGCCCTCTACCTTGGGTCCACATTCGTCCTGTATTCGCTCGAACATGTTCTCGTGGATGTGGCACAGCCGCTCACGGCCTTGTTTCAGGGATTTTTTGTCCTGTTGATTGTCGGACTGGTGTTGGCCATTCATTTAGACAAAGACAAACGGTTTCAGCCCAACCCCATGGATTATCTCCTGCTGTTGTTGGCGATAGCGATCCCCGGACTTTTAACGATTCAACTGGGACCGGTGGATGTGGGCGAGATGATGGCAAAACTCATTGTGCTGTTCTTTGTCTGCGAAGTGTTGCTGCAGGCTTTCTCATCCAAGGTGCGTCAGTTGGGATATGTCTCGGGGATGGTGTTGCTGTGCCTCGCCTTCCGTGTCTTTTGGTGACAGACATGTTCGACATGTCCGCCATGTTTAATCCGGCATCCACACGTCTTGTTATCCTGAGCCCCTTCGACTCCGCTCAGGGCAGGCCCAGCGAAGGACCGGGCAGGGCCTATGACTTGTCGGAATGCAGTTGCCTCCACCAACTTGTCATCCTGAGCCGGCGGGCGAAGGATCTGGCCTAAGTGGAAGATGTCAGGGCTCGGCTAGGCCCTTCGGAATCTTGTCTTGACCATGCCGACGAGTATTAGGAAGAGAAGCATTGGGCACCCCCGGCCTTGTCATCCTGAGCCGGCAGGCGAAGGATCCGGGCCCAGGTAGAAGATGACAGAGCGAGCAAGATCATGACAAACGCAGAATTTGTATGAACAGATACACGAACGTTAGACCTCTCCTCCTCTCACATCAGAAAACCATCATGACGAAAGCCTCCCTTCAATGGAGGCCCTGCCTCATGCGGGATGCCTGCGTATACTTTTTGGGTTCAAGATGAAACGAATTGATCTAATCGCCGGCGCCAGACCCAACTTCATGAAAATTGCGCCCATCATCGACGCCCTAAAGGCGGCCGAGATGCGGGGAGGGGCATTGTGTTTCCGCCTCATCCATACGGGACAGCATTATGACCGCGCGATGTCCGGGAGTTTC
>JAGQKG010000012.1 GCA_020430245.1 Nitrospira sp. | reverse complement strand
TATCGGGTTTTTGCAGGTTTTTCTGTCCGCCAGTACCGGTGCGGAAATCAGCATCTTCCCCATGATTATTTATTTTTCAGGAATGGCGATGTGGGCCTATTCCTCCGTTGAGAACCTCACTGTCCGTTATATGGTGATGGCGTTGTCTCTGCTTTGTGCGATGGCCTTTATGCATTTTGGAGAAGTGTTGTTTTGGCATAAGTATCTGATTTACTGGGGCACGATCGGAGTGGTCGTGTTTTTTATGTTCAAAAGCCCCAAGAAACCCGCCGGCTCGTAGCCGAACGTTCTTGATTTTTTGTCTTTCCTGTGTGTCAGCTATTAGGTGTTCCATGGGTATCGCCGTGATCATTCCGGTCTTGAATGAACAGAAGGCGTTGACGGCTTTGTTACCCGTCTTGATACCGCTAGGGTTCGAGGAAATTATAGTGGTGGATGGAGGAAGCCGGGATGGCACGGTGGATGTGGCCAGAAATATGTTGAAATCGGCATCCGACTCCCCCTATCGGATCATTTCCGGTCCATGTGGGCGGGCTTCCCAAATGAACGCCGGGGCAGCTCTGGCCCAGTCCGACATTCTGGTATTTTTGCATGCTGACACGCAATTGCCCCACAATGCCAGACAAGTGGTAGCAGACGTCATGGATGATCTGCAGTGTGTCGGTGGCCGGTTTGATGTACGATTCCCACGGGACACTGGTTATGCATGGATGGTGAGCCGGCTCATGAATCTTCGCTCACGTTGGTCGGGAATTTCTACCGGCGATCAAACCATGTTTGTGCGACGTTCCGTGTTTGAAGAGTTGGGGGGCTTTGCGAATATTCCTCTTATGGAAGATATTGAATTCAGCCGCCGGTTGAAGCGGGTTGGCACGATCGCGCTTCTGCGAGCGAAAGTCATTACTTCGTTTCGACGATGGGAACAGCACGGCCCTCTCCGCACGATCCTGCGCATGTGGACACTCCGTGCGTGGTATTGGCTAGGATGGGATCCTCGCCGTCTTCAGCAATATTATGAAACCGTCCGGTAACGATCCAGCTGTACGTCGATCACGTCCATCATACCAAAGCCAGGGTGGGAGACGTCGATCTCTCCCGCCTGCGACGTCGGCGATTATTGTCTTTGCGAAGGCACCGGTTGCCGGTCAAGTCAAAACACGCCTGTGTCCGCCTCTCACGCCTGATGAGGCCGCCAGTCTCCACGGAAGTCTCGTTTTAGATATCTTGGAGCGATGCCAATCTCTCAAGGGCTATGATCGCATCCTGGCCGGAACGCCCTCTCACCATCATCCCTTCTTTCGGGCCATGGAGGCTCGATTCAAAATCCCTGTCTGGGACCAACAGGGGGAAGACCTGGGAGCTCGTATTGCCGGGGTATTTAAACAGGCGCTTGGTTCCCCATATCGTTCGGTTGTGGTCATTGGAACGGACATTCCCGGCATAAATGGTTCGCTTCTCACAACCGCACTCGGCAGTCTTCACGATCATGATGTCGTGTTAGGTCCCACCATGGATGGCGGGTATTATTTAATCGGGCTGCGCACGCCCGTGCCGGAACTGTTTGAGAACATACCGTGGTCCACGGGGCAGGTGTATGCCCTCACAGAGCAGAAGGTAAAAATGCTGGGCCTATCGTTAAAAATCCTACCGAAACTTCGTGATCTTGATACGGTGGAGGATCTTCACATGTGTATCCGGGATTTGAAAGATCCGCAGAATCAGATGTTTTCTTCTCGCACGAAAAATGTGTTGCAGGAGTTGGGCAAGCGATTGATCAACCGCGAATAAAGGAACAATAATTCTTTTTGAATGCTGAGGGTGTCCACACGAGTACCACAGGAGAGATGAGAAATGATTGACCGTGTGGCGTTGATCACTGGCGGAGCCAGAGGAATTGGACGGGGTATCGCGCTGGATTTGGCGGGCAAGGGTTGGAGGGTGGCTCTTTGCTATCGTACCAGTCAGCAGGAAGCTGAGGAAGTCAAACGTGGCATTGAGGGACGGGGTGGAAAGGCGTTGGCCATTCAATGTGATGTCTCCGACCCTGTTGCGGCAACACAGCTTGTTCAGCATGTGGAAGATGTCTGGGGCAAGATTGATGCGCTGATCAACGGGGCAGGGCCCTACCATCGCATCTCACTGTTTGAGGAAACTGTTGAGGGATGGTCGGACATGTTCACAAATAATCTTCACCCGATCTTTTATCTCGCGAAGGCCGTGGCACCGGGGATGAAAGCCAGAAAATCTGGCCGCATTCTTTCGTTCAGCATGGCCAACGCGGACAAAATGGAAGCCCAACCGCATGTGACCGCCCATTATATTGCTAAAGCCGGCGTGCTCATTCTGACCCGGACTCTGGCGAAAATGTTGGCTTCGGATGGCATCACCGTGAATGCGATTTCACCGGGATTTATCGATTCCGGGAGCGCGCCGCCTGGAGAGCTGGATGGCATGGCTAAGAAAATTCCGGCGGGATATATTGGTCAGGTTGAGGATACAGTCCAAGCCGTTCGTTATTTTCTCTCTGACGAAGCTCGATACGTAACAGGAGCCAATATGCACGTGAGCGGCGGTTGGGGAGTCTGAAGCCTCGAAGCTGTGATCAATGAGCAGTACAGGTTTTCTCATTTATTACCCTCCTTGTGCCATGCTGGACGACGGGTGAGCGTCTTTCAATGTCTTGCCTCTCGTCCCGCTTCTTGCTCGTACCCGGGGCCATTCTCTTCTAGCCAGGTGATTCCAAAAATTTCTCCAAAGTGATGGGCGATTTGTGTCCGTACCCTGTGTGAATCTATTGTTCTCCCAAGATTTTTTGCCATGGAAGCCATGGTACAGCCTTCAATCCCACATGGTGATAAAAGAGTGAATGGTTGGAGATCGACGTTCACGTTTAAGGCAAATCCGTGCATGGTCACCCCACGGGAAATTCGTACGCCGATGGAGGCAATTTTCCCCATGCAGGTGGCGGATGTGTTCACCCACACCCCCCGAAACGATTCATGACGATATCCGGCAATCCCCCATTCCGCTAGGGTGCGAATCAGCACCTCCTCCAATTGCTGGACATAGACTTTTGGCCCGGGACAGAAATTTCGAAGTCGTAGAATTGGATATCCAATCAACTGTCCGGGGCCATGATAGGTCACAGATCCGCCTCGCCCGATTTGATGAAGGTGGATCCCCATGTCCTGCAGTTCAGGCCAACGAGGCTCCCAATGCTCCGGTTTGGTTGTTCGTCCCAAGGTGATGACAGGTTCGTGTTCGGTCAATACCAATGTGTCCGGCCGACGGTCCTCGAGACGTTGGACAACCAGCGACTGTTGAAGCTCCAAAGCTTCCGCATAGAACAGGCGAGGAAATATCAGTACCATGCCCGGTTGTGGAGATTCGGAGAGAGCCATAGGAATACATTCTCAGAAAGAAGTAAATACTTACGGGAGGCCCAAAGCTGTCAGAATGGGAGGTGGAACGCGTTTGATTTTGCCGTTGGTATCGACCGCCACGAGAGTTGCCGAACCTTCCACGACCAATCTCTTGCTGGAGCGATCCTTGATTGAATGGGAAAATGTGAGAGAAATTCGTCGATCGGCCGTCACCGTTGTCTCGACCACCAGGGTCTCTCCATAGGTGGCAGCCGATCGATAGGAAAGTTCAGCGCGTATCACGCGAAATTCTGTTCCTTCTTGTATCAACGTGGCAACCGACAGGCCATGGCTATCCAAGTAATGCGTTCGGGCTCGTTCAAAGTATTTAAGATAGTTGGCGTAGTAGACGACTCCTCCACAATCTGTATCTTCATAATAGACTCGTACTTCCATTCCGGCTGGTCGTTTCCGCTACACATTCATGGTCGGAAACTCTGGAAGGTCGGTGGGAGCCACGCCACTTAAATTGATCACCAGGTCATAGAGTTGGTGGAAGCGTTCGGGTTTAATGGGTTCAAATCCGTAACCCAATAGCGCATGATCAGCGGCATCAAATAAGGACTTCATTTTTGACCAATCCGTGACAAAGCGTTGCCCCATGGGATCTCCAAGAGCCGCCAACGCTTGAAATTGCGCCTGCAAAGGAAGGCGATATTTCCCATCAATTTCGTTGAGATATTGCCTGCGACAGGTGTCTCCTAAGTCCTCCGGGAGTCGTTCGAGATTCACATCCCAACTTTTCAGACGATACTGGGTAAACAATCTGGATTGAGCAAAGGCTTCCAAGGCTCGAAGGAGGACATGAGTGGCGGCTTCAAGATCCCGTCCCCGATCTCCACGGCGCTTGGCCCATGCCAATAAGTCGAGAGACACTGCCGGTTTAATGTCTTTGGAATCCAGTACAATTCGGTCAAGGAACGTGAGATTTCCTTTGAGCGCGTGAATGAGACGATCCAAGCCTGGAGGGCCACCCCACACAGAGGCCAGTTCCAGGGCCTTGATCCCGCCTTTTAATTTTTCCCAGGCAGCGCGATAGAGCAGTTGATCCCAGAGGCCATAGGCCAGTGCAACATCGGCCAAGGCCCGATAGAAGGGTTTTAGTCCGCCGCTGATGCGATGTTCCAGGGTGTGAAACCCTTTCACAGCCGCATCGTACGAGCCGTGGTTGAAAGAGTAGCACGCCTCGTGTCGTAGACGTGGCGCTTCTTCATCCCAAGGATTGGCAGATGCTTCAGATTGTGACACCAGTTTGGTGATCTCTTCCGCAGCCTGGTCAGCAGACGGATAAGGATGACCGGGAAATAACAACACTTTGGTGGAAAAGGGAAATCCTGTCAGTACCATCGCAGAAGCCATACCAGCGGTTGC
The DNA here is from genome assembly GCA_020430245.1 of Nitrospira sp. Taxonomy (GTDB): domain Bacteria; phylum Nitrospirota; class Nitrospiria; order Nitrospirales; family UBA8639; genus Nitrospira_E. Next base: position 29,959 of record JAGQKG010000012.1, on the reverse strand, counting down.
ATTGGTGATATCAATCACCAGTTCGCCTGGCATCACCTTCCAGGTCGTCAACAGAGGTCCAAGCTTCTGGGCCAGGGCCTTTTGGCATGCAGAAAAACTTTCGGGAAAAGGTGTGAAGATCCAATCCCAACGTTGGGGCATGCGGGACAGGGCAGGAGGGATTTGAGACTCCACGACCTCTTTATGAGACTCGTGCAGAAAAAAACACACCATGTCAGGATTTAAATATTGGATAATGGCGATGGCGGACGTAGGGTCGGCTTGAATGGCGAGTAGGAGTGCTTTGGTGGGGATATGGGCACTCACAATGGGTCAACTATATCATCGGTCGAGGAGACCGGCAAGAAACCTGATGCTGGATATCATGCTTTCAACAGATAACCCCTGTCTTTCTCATTGTACAGTGTGAAATTTGAGTCCCATCCTGATAGAATCGGCCACGATGAATATTGAAGCGGTTATCCAGGCCTTTGAAACCAGTGCCGATGTCAAAAATGAATTTATCCGAACCCACGCGGAACGTGTGGTTGAAGTCGGTCAATTGCTGATCCGCGCATTTCGTGATGGCCGAAAGGTCTTGCTCTTTGGGAATGGTGGAAGTGCGACGGATGCCTCGCATCTTGCCGCGGAATTTGTCGGTCGGTATCGCCGTGATCGCGATCCTCTTCCTGCCCTGGCCTTGGCCTGTGATATGGCTGCTATTACCTGTATTGCGAATGATTACGACTATACTGATATCTTCTCCCGGCAAGTACAGGCGCATGGTCGCAAGGGGGATGTGGCTATTGCCATTAGCACCAGTGGGAACTCCCTGAATGTAATCCGTGGTGTGGAAGCGGCCACTGACCGTGGCCTGGTCACCGTGGCTTGGACAGGCGCCATAGGGGGAAAAGTGGGGGATCTCGTCGATTATTGTTTTCGGGTCCCTTCTTCAGTGACGGCACGTATTCAAGAATGTCACATCACACTGGGTCACGTGTTGTGCGAATTTATTGAAGAGCGTCTTTTTGGTGATCAGGGCTAAATCATTGCCGACCGGTACGTCCCCGAAGCTGAATCTCGAGCGGCTTCGCACCTACCCGCTTCAGACCCGTCATTCCAAAGTGAAGATGGCGGATTTTGGCTCACCTTGGCAGCGTGCTGGTTCCTTTCAAACGTTTCTCAAAACCTTGCCGGATATATTAGCAGGCAAAACTTTCCGAGCTGTGGTGACGGCGATTGCCAATGCCAGACGGCGGGGAAAACCAGTTATCCTCGGTATGGGGGCCCATCCGACCAAGGTCGGTCTGAATCCCATTATCGTGGATTTGATGCGGAAGGGTGTGATTACCGCAGTGGCCATGAATGGGGCCGTCATCATTCACGACTTTGAGTTAGCGTATCTGGGTCAAACCTCGGAGGAGGTCGAAGCCGAAATAGATTCAGGACGATTTGGTATGGCGGAAGACACGGGACGCATCTTAAATGAGGCGATTGTGAAGGGCTGGAAAGAGGGTTTGGGTATTGGAGAAGGGGTCGGTCGATATCTCCTGAAGCATCCCAGGAAATTTCCCCATCGGCGATGGAGTTTGCTGGCAGCCGGTGCGCAACTTGGTCTTCCCGTCACGGTGCATGTGGCGATCGGGACCGATATCATTCACATGCATCCTCAGGCAAACGGAGAAGCGATTGGTGGGGGCTCGTTATTGGATTTTCGCAAACTGGCCGCAGTGGTGTCGAAGATGGAAGGGGGGGTGTATATCAATTTGGGATCAGCCGTCATGATGCCGGAAGTCTTTCTCAAGACCGTGACGTTGGGTCGGAATCTGGGGCGAGCCTTAAAACAGATCACAACCGTGAATATGGATTTTCTCTCGCATTACCGGCCGATGACCAATGTCGTCAAACGGCCAACGCAAAAAGGTGGAAAGGGTTATGCGCTGACCGGCCATCATGAATTGATGGTTCCGCTTTTGGCTGCAGCCGTTCTGGAGGCGCTTGACAGCTAAGGTGTTCTCAGGTGGCTGTGACTGTGCTATGAATTTATAGATATGGGACAATCAGGTGCGGGCTTAAGGAGTAGAACTCTCATGAAGAAGAAAATCCTCATCGTGGATGATCATCCCGACATTGTCCTCATGCTCACAGATCGCTTAGAAGCTCTTGGCTATGACACGATTGCCGCTGGAAATGGTCAAGAAGCATTGGAGAAATATGAGCAGGACTTTCCTCACCTCATGCTGTTGGATTTGGAAATGCCACAAATGGCCGGTATGGAAGTGTTGAGCCAATTAGCCAAAATCGGTGTAAAAAAAAATGGGGAAGTGGAATCTCAAGCATTTAGTGGAGGAGAGTGTCTCCCGTTGCCTGTAGTGGTCATGACGGCTCATGGCACCATTTCCAAAGCCGTTGAAGCCATGAAAGCCGGAGCCTATGACTTTCTCACGAAGCCTATTGAGTTGGATCATCTGGCCCTTGTCCTCAAAAAAGTCTTAACTCGGGAAGCGTTAGGGCGGCAGGTTGCCGCTCTGCGTATGGAAGTAGAAAGCCGGTATAGCCAAATCATTGGGACAAGCGCTCAGGTGCATTCAATGGTGGAGCTGGCCACACGTGCCGCCGAAACTGATGCCACTGTGTTGCTGTTGGGAGAAAGCGGGACGGGGAAGGAGCTGTTTGCCCGGTCAATTCATCAATGGAGTGATCGGCGTGATATGCCCTTCAGTATCATCAATTGCGTGGCTCTCACAGAAACCCTCTTGGAGAACGAACTCTTTGGTCATGAAAAGGGGGCGTTTACCGGGGCGGACTCTTTCCAGAAAGGGAAAATCGAAGCGGCGGATGGAGGAACCGTTTTCCTGGATGAAATTGGCGATATGCCGCTTGGGCTTCAGGCGAAGTTACTCCGGGTGCTTCAGGATCATGAGTTTCCCCGGGTAGGTGGGACGCGATTGGTCCGCGTCAACATTCGGGTGATTGCGGCCACCAACAAGGATCTGAAGCGAGCGGTCAAAGAGAGGACTTTTCGAGAGGACCTGTACTTCCGTCTGAATGTCGTGAACTTGCTATTACCACCATTGCGTGATCGTCCCGAAGATATCATTCCTCTTGCCGAGCATTTTTTAGCCCGCCACATGCGGGAAATGAAAAAACGGAAGCGGAGGTTCTCCAGGTCTGCCATCCAAACTATGCGATGTTACGCATGGCCCGGCAATATTCGTGAACTGGATAATGCTATTGCTCGAGCAGTGGTGTTGGGGGTAGATGAAGAAATTACTCCAGACCTTTTGGGATTGGGAGGAGGAAAAGACGAACTCGATGAGGTCGACAACCTCCCCTACCATGAATCTCTGGACCGGTTCGGAACCCGCATTTTGGAACAGGCTATGCGTCGGAGCAATTGGAGCCAAACCAAAGCTTCAGAGCTTTTGGGGCTTCAACGTACTTATCTCTCACGTCTTCTTAAACAAAAAGGCATCCAGCAGAATACTGAGGATTCCTGACCACTTTGGGGTTTTGAAGAATCGGGGAAAGACTCCTCAAGGCTCAAACGAACGATTGTTTACTGGTATAAGGGGAATGGGGGCTTATGGTCTAGCTTGCCATTGGTCCGAATGCTGGCACTCGCAGGCATATCTCTATAACGACTGCTTGCCCAGTTGAGTGGCGCTGTTGAATATTGACAAAATTTGGCCATTTCATCAACAAAATGAATAACTGAAAGCCGCCGGATAAAAATTTTGAAGTGTTAAAAAAGCTCGTCCAGCAAGACCGTACCCATATGGATGGGCAGAGCGCATGGAGGAGTAGGTGAACAGGGCCAAGGGAAGAGGACGTCATGTTGTTCCATCCTGAAAGGTGCCCCTTTTTGAAAAGCATCCTGAATGCCAGTCTGGTATGTGAGGATTGAGCCTTGCTTTATACCCTCCGGTTTTCCTTCACTAATCTAAAATGTCCCAGATGCTTTTTCGCTCTTTCCTGAGAGGTCGTATTCATTTTCTCTTGCTTGTATCTTTCTCTGCACGGGGCATTCTCGGTCATGTGAGCGTCCTGAAAGTGTTTCGCTGTTTCAGATCCGGTAGGGTATGGTGTGTGACAACCACATGACCTGGGTGTCCAAATAATTTCCTAGGTCTCATGCATGTGATTTCTCCTCCACAGGACGGGTCACCGCGCAGGTAAATTCCTGACCTTGAAAATTGAGGAGGTACACTGAAATTTCGATCGAGAATTCCTGGCCACTTTTGGTGCGGTGGATCGATGGGAACGATAAGGGTTGACCCTTTCGTAAGCTTTCCAGCCGTTGTTGGAATTTCTCATTGTCATGGTAGGGGGCAATGTCGGGAATTCGAAGAGATTTGAGTTCTTCCTGTGTATATCCTAAAGCGTTGCAAGCCGCCTGATTGGCAAAACGTAAGCGTTTATCCGAATCCGCTACCAAAATTCCATCGGGTACATGATCAAAAGCGAATTGCATCAGTTGAGCATACTCTGCCAGCCGTTCATATGCGGTGAGGTTTAATGGGTGTTGCGATGCCTCATCGGGTGAAGCTCCGGTTGAGCTTGGTTGAAGAAGAGAAGGGAAGCTGGCTATTGGAAGAGTGGGTACGGATGAGCCTTGCCACCCAGCGATCGCAATGTTTCGTGCCAGACAGGCTCGATGAAGAGCAGATTTAACTTCCTGCCGTTGGTACGGTTTGATGAGGTACGCAAAAGCCTTATCAAGGATGTCGGGATTGGCAGTCTTTCGTAAGGAAGTAAAGGCAGTTAACAGGATGACGGGCAGGTGTGGGTGCACTTGAGAGAGTTCATTGAGAACTTCAATGCCATCTCGATCTGGAAGTCCAACGTCGAGCAGCACGGCATCATATGATGAGGTAGTACTTTTTTGAAGGGCAGCTACTCCGGTCTTTACAGGATCTACCTCAAAACCTTCTCGGCGAAGGTAATCAGAGAGGGCCAGAAGAATGTCAGTGTCGTCATCCACGAGCAAAATTCGCGGCTTTGTGGCCAAGGGTGACATGTTTCTTCCCTTTGCAGACAATACTAGAAAAAAGTTCTGCAATTTGTAGGCTTAGGTAAATGGTTGTTTTTCGAAGAAATGGGAAAATATGAAAACAAAAAGCGTATGATTTTAGATAATTGTTGTATCTAAACGGATACATCTGTTATCGACCTCATTTCTGAGTTTTAGGAGGGTGTGGTCGATGGTATGAGGGGTAAGATAACACAGAAGCGACTACCCTCTCCTGGGGTACTCTCCACCCAAATCGATCCGCCGTGCAGCTCGACTAAACTTTTAGTAATAGCCAGGCCGAGGCCAGCTCCGCGATTTTTCATTTCAGAAGATTGTCCACGGTAAAACCGTTCAAAAATCGTCTGTTGTTCACCCAGGGGAATGCCGCAGCCGGTATCGGTAATGCACACTTGAACCATGCCGTCGTCCCGCTCCTTCACTTCCACCGTCACAGTCCCGGGAGATTCTGTAAATTTGAGGGCGTTGTTGATGAGGTTGGTAAAAATCTGAATGAGTTTATCTCGATCGCCTTGAATAAATCCGATTGGAGTGGAAATATGGGCTTCGAGAGTGAGAGAACGTTCCTGTGCCATAGATTGCAATGTTTCCACAACCTCTCTGGCGAGGCTGCCCAAGTTGACGGCGCTCCGGTGCAAGTCCATGCGGCCAGCTTCGATGCGGGAAAGGTCCAAGAGATCGTTAATCATCCGGGTAAGTCGTTCGATGTTGTATTTCATTCGTTCGAGATAGAATGATTGCCTGTCATTCAAATTACCGACCAAGCCATCCAACATGTTTTCCACCAACCCTTTAATAGAGGTCATCGGCGTTCGAAGTTCATGTGAGACAATCGACACGAAGGAGGATTTCAACTTGTCTAATTCTTGAAGACGTTCATTGGCGGACTGCAGATCTTGCGTGCGTTCTTTGACTCGTTCTTCGAGTGTTTGGGCAAGTTTTTCGACTTCCTCATAGGCTTGTGCGTTGTCGATGGCGACAGCCACGTGATTACCTATGGTCAAAAGCAAATCCAGATCTTCCTGTGTGCAGCGTTGACTGCCCCGATCGGCTCCCAGATACCCCAGCACGCGTTGATGACTCAGCAGCGGGGCGCACACAAAAGAGATGACTCCCATTTGTCGACAGATTGGAAGTAGGAGAGGGTTCACCTGATGGGCTATTTCCTCCAGATCATATGCCAAGACTGGACGTCCGTGGATCAATAGGGTTTCATCGATGCTTCCTGGATTAGTGGGAAATTCAAGGTGTCGAATTTGCTTCTCTAATTCCATGGGCACCCCTGACACATCGGAGACCATGCCTTTGGTGCCTCCAGGGTTCTGAAGAACCAGGATCATGCGTTGGAATCCCAAATTTTTTCGAAGAAGCTTCAGGACGGTGGAAAACAGTTTTTGGACATCTAATGTCGAGGTAATCACAATTCCGGTTTGGTGCAAGGTACTGAGTTGTGTGACCTGTTTCGTGATGGTGTGCACATAATGAGAGATGGCTTCTTCACGTTGTTGGAGGGCTCGCGCCATCTGATCGATGCTGGTGGTGAGTTGTCCCACTTCATCCTGGGTGTCTGCCGTGACCGTCACGGACAAATCTCCTTCAGCGATTTTTTGAGAGGCAATGGCCAGATGCTGAAGGGGGGTGACGATGCGGTTGGCTAACAGAATTGTGAGAAGAATGCCCACGAGGATGATTCCAACGGTGAGAAGACCGATGTGCCATACCGTGTGGTTGAGCGATTGTTGCATGTATGTGGTGGTGATGCCGATTTGGATGATGCCGATGATGGCGGATGGTTTGGGGGGTACCGTCAGGCTGTCTTGAAGGTTTTCTGCCGACAGGAGTTCTATTGTCGAGAGCCGCCTATCTTGACGATAGACCGGGAGAGCGAAATCATAAATGGTTTCTGAGCCGATTCTGAATTTTTCTGCACCCTTTCGTTCCGCGGACCTATCAGAGAGAAGTCCTTCCTTGAGGGGTGAGGTATGTAAGACGGTCACAAGTGGCTCGATTGTTGAAGGTTGGGGCGCTGAGGTGAGCAGTCCTTCCGTGAGGGAATCATCCGGGAATATGGGCCGGGTTTCGTCACGAGTCAGCCTCGTGGTATTCACTAATTTTCCTTTGGATTTCCCAACTAACATGTGACCGTTCTGATCTCGTGCGATGCCATAAATGACTTCTGGTGCCGATAATGCGCCATCCAGCATCGTCTCCAGATAGTGCGTGTCTTGGATGATGAGCCGATTGACGCTGACTCTGTTCAGTGTTTTGACCAAAATGATTCCCGTTTTGAGTAGTGCGCCTTTCATGGCTTCAGCTTCCTGCTGAATAAGGTATCCACTGAGACTAGAGCAGGCAAGAACGATGACCAAACTGACAAACAATGAAAATTTCGCTCGTAGTGTGAGAAATCCCCTGGCCATTGGGGTGGATTCAGTTCGGAGAGGCGACGGTGGTTGGGGGAGCAGGGGCCTAAAATTGCTCATCAAATTGTCTCAGCACGTCTGGAGTGAGAGAGAAGCTCAAATACCTTGCAGATTTCAGATTGAGGGATTGATGGGCACGTTCAGGAGCGATCATCGTTCCCAACAGAGATGAAGACGTTTGTTTGACCAAATGTTGGGTAAGCTGAGCCGCCTGTTTGCCTATGTCGGTATAACGGAAATACGCTCCGACAGTGGCGCCGCTACGTACTAATGCGGCGGAAAAACCCACGACGGGAATATTGGATTCCAATGACGTACTCATCAGAAAGTCAAGAGTGTTTTCGGTGAGAACGGTACTGTCTGGTAAAAGCCACAAGGCCTCGATGCGACCTCTGAGAGCATTAAGTGCGGAAGGAACATCCTGTTCTTGATGTACTTCCTCGGAGACGATCTTGATTCCGAATGCCTTGGCGTCACGGAGAAGTTGGCTATGCATCTCGTTGGTTTTGTGCGGATCGAAGAGTACTCCCAGACGTGAAACATTGGGTGCCAAAGCGTGTAGAGGCTGAAGGTGTTGGCGAAACGGGACATCGAGAGAGAGGCCGACCATGTTGGCGGTCGGCAATCTATATTTATCCGGATCAAAAACCAAACAAAATATGACCGGGATATCCAGAATTTCGAGTTTAGCAGCAAGAGCCGCTTTTAATCCCACGGCCAGTACGACCTTGGCATTGGATGCGCGAATGCGCCGAGCGAGGGTTCGACCTTTTGCCATGTCCCGCTGGAGGTCATATTCCCTGGTAATGTGGAGAGAGGAAGGGAGAGCCGATTTAAATGCGGTAATGGCTTCAGAGTAAGCGTGGATGTCTGCCGACTTCAGGATGGTGACGTCCTCCGCAGAGGTGATAGTGGATAAGCCGAGGAAGATTTCCACACACAAGATTATCCAGACAAGCTTCCTCCAACAATAGTCTGATTGGTGGCAATTCGCTCTCAAGTGGTTCATCATATCTCAGGGACGTTTATGAGGTTATTCCTTCTACCATATGGTCAGGGAATGGTTTATTGTTGATTCATTGGAAATGATGAAAAAGTGAGTAGATTGGCGAGTGTCTGGTCATAGAGATTCATCCTGAACATCTTCCTTCCTCATTGTGCGGGAAAGAATCGGAGATGCCATTCGTCATGAGTGTATGTTGCGCTCTTTCCTCCGGTGCGATCCCATCTTCCCTCAGAGTTTCCCGAGTTGAAGCTCAAACGCAACGATCACACTGGAGTCTCACCCAAATATTGGAAAGAAGCAAGTGTAGTACCGAGGGAAAACTCGTCACATAGGTAATGGGAAATTTCTAGTCCGGATTAAGAAGGGATTTAAAAAGATGAGGGCCTCGGAAATGAGGGAGAGCGGAAATTGTCTAGGATGGGCTCTTAGATGAAATGGGAAACTATTTTTAGAATACTGGAGGAAAAACTGCTCCATTCGCATCTATTTACAAGACAACACTCGCATCCAAGGACTGTGGCTGTGAAAACTCTATGGTAAGCGATGCCAATCGTATTCTGAAACAAACTGGGTGGTAAGTAAGCGAATGATTCTGGATTCGGCCGATTCACGAATTATGGGAGTCTGATAATGCGGTTGCCATCCACAATTCAAACAACGGACCACGGTTTCATCCGAAGACTCTCCACCCTCTTGATGCACCAGGCCTTGACATTTCGGACATTGAGCGAGTGTGTCGGCACAGTAGGTCGGTGGATTGGGTCTGAGGGAATCCAAATGAATGCGAGTATGGCGGCGACGGATTTTTCTGTTTGTGGTTGCCGGGTTATTCTCGGATGAATTGGTTCTTTGTGGGAGAGTGGATTTCATCATGTGCATCCCTTTCTTAAGATAAATGCGGTGGTAAGGTACCCTTAAGTCTTCAGGATTGTTCACTTTCCAGCTCAATTACGTTTCCCGGTGTACCTAGGGATTCAAGCAAGAGGAGTGCCTGAAGACCTTGGATAAATACTAGAACGAAGATGCCTGCAATTTATTACGAAATATATGGCGCTAACAGATGAGAAGCACGCACGGGGGCAGGGGGTGGAGGATAAACCACTTGTTATCTAAACGGATACAATATGTATCTCATCAGATACATGGAATGGGTGTATTGGAATCTTGAGGGAACGACGAGAAGATGAAGATATGGGGTGTGTGGGAAAGGAGGGATTGCCTTGTCTTTCGTACTACAGTGGGTAGGAGGTTATATTTTTGAGCAGTTGACGCGAAAGAGTTGCCGGTCCTCGAGGCGAAGAGCAATGAGTTCTCTACCCCACACGCATCCACCGTCGATGGCGAAGACGTGTGGGCCTTTCACCACTCCTAAGGCCGACCAATGACCAAAAATAATAGTGTCCTTCTGTGTCACTCGATTGGGAACTTGGAACCATGGCATATACCCCGGAGGGGCGTCCTTTGGTGGCCCCTTAAACGAGAACTCGGGAATACCTTCCTGGGTACAGACCCGCAGGCGAGTCAAAACATTGGTAATGAGGCCTAATCGTTCGTCACGGCTCAGATGGGTGGAAAACACGACGGCTTTTCGAAAATAGATTGCTGGGAGGCGTTGGTGAAAATTCTCATCCTGCAAGGCTCCCTCCACCTCACGAGCAAACTCCAGTACTTGAGAAATGGACCAGGATGGTAAGAGGCCGGCATGAACCAGACAATATCCATTTTCGACGTGGACAAGGGGTCGAAATCGCAACCAGGTGAGCAATTCATCCGCATCGGGTGCCGAGAGTACCGATTGTAAGGTATCTTTTCGACTAAGGGTCGTTACCTTAGCCCACACCGCTAGAAGATGTAAGTCATGATTGCCCAACACGGTGATGACCGAGTTCCCTAACTGCTTGATGAGGCGAAGCACCCCTAGGGAATCTGGTCCTCGATTGACCAAGTCCCCGACGAACCAAAGACGATCAGATGCGGGATTGAAGTGAATCTTTTCTATCAGACGGTGTAAGGCTTGGATGCATCCCTGTACATCTCCAATTGCATAAGTAGCCATTGTGAAGGATCCTCTGCTGGGAATAGAAAATTCTACTTGAAGAATAACCTAATCTAACATTTTTTTCCGCGTTGGTGTCTCGTCCTTGCTACAATGAGCTTATGTTTGAGGGAGTCTTTGTATTTCAACCATCTCCCTGGGAAGACCGGAATTGGGCGAGACTCAGTGGACTGCCTTTAGAAGAGGTGTGGCTCCCAGTTGATGAGTCAGTCACGATATTCGGCTGGTTTGTAGACGCCGGACCGACTAGGCCGGTGCTCCTCTGGTGTCATGGCAATGCGGGTAATATTAGTCATCGGTTAGACAATCTCCGTGAACTGTTTCGGCGAGGATTATCTGTTTTTGTCTTCGATTACCGCGGCTATGGTCGAAGCACGGGCACTCCTTCCGAACCCGGCCTCTATCAAGATGCCTTGGCCGGGTATGACTATGTCGTGAACCAACGCGGAATTGCCTCGAGCCGGATTGTCGTGTTTGGACGGTCTCTGGGCGCTTGCGTGGCTGGTGAAGTGGCCATTCTCCGGTCATCGGCCGGAGTCATTCTTGAAGGGGCATTTCCTTCTATCCAGGCCATGTCGGACCAGCATTACTTAGGATTGCCCGCTCACTGGTTCCTGAATGTGGACTTCAATTTGTCTGGAAGGGTTGCCAAAATCAGGAGTCCGCTATTGGTGATCCATGGCGAAAAGGATTCAATTGTTCCGGTGGCCTTGGGGTGGCAAGTCTATAAGGCGGCAAATGAGCCTAAGCAATGGTTTGTGGTAGTGGGTGCGGAGCATAATGATGTGCCGTTTGTTGGGGGAGCCTCCTATTTTCAGAAAATCACGGACTTTGTTCAGACTTTGTTCTCCAAAGGGCATGGAGGATCTCCGTGAATGATATAAAACCTGCTTGACCACATTTTCGATCGAGGGCTACCATTCTCTTCGTCTCGGACGAGTATACTGGCGATGTAGAGAGTGTTATGGATTCTGTTCCGTATCTCTATCAAATTAATTGTTCTCCAGGAGGACTCCCCAAGCTGCCCGTGCCCCAGGCGTGGATCACGTTCAAAGGGATGGATGGGGATCGGCATCGGAATCGGACTCTTCATGGCGGCCCAAATCGGGCATTGTGCCTGTTCTCGGTTGAGGTCCTTGAGGCTTTACAACAGGAGGGACACACCGTTCACCCTGGAGCTTCCGGAGAAAATTTAACCCTGGCCGGTCTGAACTGGACACAGCTGAAGCCAGGTGATCATCTGAAAATTGGAGAAGAGGTGCAGATTGAATTTACAAGTTATTGCGAACCCTGTCGTCATAATGCGCAATGGTTTTTAAATGGAGACTTTTCCCGGATCTCCCACCGGCAGCACCCCGGATGGAGCCGATTGTATGCTCGGGTGTTGTCCGAAGGACGCATACGGCAGGGTGATGGGGTAAGGGTCGTGACGTGGTCGAAAAGGAAGATGAAATGATGGAACGGGTTCTCGAACCAGAAATCATGGATGATCCGGTACAGGTTCAGGCCTATGCAGAAGCGGATTTTCAAGGTGAAAATCAGGGTTTTGTGGATCATTTTCTTCGACTCTATGGGGATCTTGATGGCCCTCATGTTGTGGATATGGGTTGCGGGCCAGGTGATATCGCAATACGCCTGGCCCAGAGCCATCCCACCTGCAGGATTACTGGAATTGATGCGTCCATCCCTATGATCACCTGGGCGGAACAAGCAGTGAAGCAAGCTGGATTAGCTCATCGGATCGGGTTTCTCTGCCAACGCTTTCAAGATGTCACTTTAGCTACTCCAGCTGATGCCGTGATGTCGAACAGTTTGGCCCACCATGTTCCTAATCCGCTACGATTTTGGTATGAAATAAAAAAAATGCTCAACCCTGGGGGGGTAGTACTGGTCATGGATCTTCTTCGTCCGGATTCACCCGAGCAGGCGCAGGCGCTCGTCGACCAGTATGCGGCTCATGAACCAGAGAGGTTACGGCAAGATTTCTTTTCCTCCCTGTTAGCGGCATTTACGGAGGATGAAGTCGCGGCCCACCTCGCCGAACTGAATTTAAGTCGCTTGATGGTCGATGTGCCGGATGACCGGCATTGGATTGTGTATGGGAGGGTGTACTAACCGGTAAAGATCTTGACGCTTTGGTCCTGTAAGTCTTAAAGTGCTCGTTCGGTTGGGGGATCGTCTAGGGGCAAGACATAAGATTTTGGATCTTAGAACCCAGGTTCGATTCCTGGTCCCCCAGCCAGTAAAATCAATCACTTACAGAGTTTTTCAAAAAGCCAAAAAGTTGAATGTAGACTCTGTGTAGACTGTCTGGATAACTTCGACTCCTTCCTTCATTTCCTCCCTAATGGAAGGGAGGATATCACCTTGTCTAGATTTCAATTTGAATTCATATCCAGTAATTAACGTCCCTCTCAACGCGCCAGATTTTCCAGAGCAACTTGGAACCAAACCGAAGTTCTGGTTTGATGAAAATAGATTCCTTTTTAAAGAAGCAAGAATTGGAACAGGAGAAGATTGGTCCGAAAAAGTCGTTTGCGAGCTTTGTGAAATTCTCGGCATACCTCATGCAAAATATGACCTTGGGATGTGGAACGGTAAGAGAGGTGTAGTAACTGAAAATTTTGTTCCACCAAGAGCTAGTCTTATCCCAGGCAATCAGATCCTTGTGAGAATCAATCCACGATATCCAACAGGGAAGCTTCGTGGTGTGCGACACCATACTCTACGAATAGTTCATATCGTAGTTGGACTAATGAAGCCACCGGTGGATTTTCTGCCTTTTCCTGGTGTTACTAGCGCTAGACATGTATTTGCTGGATATCTCATGTTAGATGCTTTAGTTGGAAACAACGACAGGCATCATGAGAATTGGGGTCTTGTATTGACGGGGGATAGAGTATTACACTTAGCGCCGTCATTCGACCATGCATCCAGTCTTGGTAGAATCGAATCGGACAAAGAAAAATTAGATAGATTGAGAACCAAAGACCAGTTCAGGACAGTAGAAGCCTATGCTAAAAAGGCTTCTTCGGCATTCCATCTTTCACAAACAAGTACAACCCCTTTGTCTACCCTTGAGGCCTTCTACTCAATTGCTAAGTTACATACAAGTGCTGCATTAGCTTGGCTGAAGCGGCTCGAGGAGGTATCGCCTGAGCAAACTATGGAAATACTTAGTAAGGTTCCAAAGGATCGAATCAGTGATATTTCGATCGAGTTTGCTCAGAAAGTTCTTTTGATTAACCGTGAGCGTCTACTTGGTCTTGTGGGGCAATTGGTGTGAGAACATTTTTTATTCTGTGGCAAGATCCAGATAGTAGGCAATGGTTTCCAGTTGGAAAATTAACTTACTCAAATAAAGTATATACATTTGTTTATACATATGGAGCAAAGCTTTCCCCAAGGTTTGTTCCACTAGGTGTAATGCGTGACCTTGAAATTTCATATGAGGCTGAGCAATTGTTCCCTTTATTCGCTAATCGTCTGCTTTCCCGACACCGTCCTGAGTATAAAACTTATTTGAATTGGCTGAACATTCAATCTGAGCCTATGAACCCGCTTGATGAACTAGAGCGTACTGGTGGAATCCGAGCCACTGACTCTTTGGCAGTGATTCCTTGTCCAATTCCAAATTCTGAAGGAAATTTTACCCTCACATTCTTTGGGCATGGTATTCGATATTTACCGGAGCAGGCTCAGCAATGGGTAACGACCTTGAAATCAGGTAGGCCGCTCTACCTCATGTTTGATAATCAAAATGAACAGGATAATTTAGCAATCGCCATCCGAACCGAACCAGTTATGGTAGTTGGCTATCTGCCTCGTTATTTCGCTGAAGATTTGCGGTCTCTTATGAATCAAGTTGGTGAATCTGTAAAGGTCTGGGTGGAAAAAGTAAATCTAGATGCACCCATTCAACTGAGACTTCTCTGTTCGATGAAAGCAAAATGGCCTGAAAATTTTAAGTCTTGCTCGGGTGAACTATATACTCCACTGACGGACTCCCCATCTCATGTATCGGCACATGGTGCCTACTCTTCTATTGGGTAGACGTGTCAATTACAGTCCGCTCTTTGCCTCACTATCTCCAAATACCCTTGTTGCCGTCTTCCATAATCAAGGATAGCTAGCTGCACACCAATACCTAACGTCTATTGAACGTCCATTGAACGGTAAGGTACGACGGTTTCGCCTCTCGGATGGCTTGCTCAAGGGGTTGAATGAGGTCTAATAAATTCATTGAATTCAATCGCTTAGAAAGTCAGTGTCAACCAACGTGGACAGAAAATAAGGGTTTGTACGCGACTCCTAATTGGGATTTGTATACATGTATTCATGAATACGCCGTTTTTGTGTGAACACCGTTGACACCAACACCAAAAACTAATTGTTTTACAATGACTTGCAAAGTGTATGAATTTTCCTGCAAACAGAAATGGCATATTCATAAAAGTGTATCTACCTGTTTTTAAACGGGTTTTCATGTCCTACGTGTCCTACATGTAGAACATGTTCAACACGTCCAACTCAATTCAGTCTGTTTCCCGATAGACCCCTCTCAATCTGACTCCATTGCGGGACTTCCTGCTTAACAGCTTTCTCCTCGAATCGTTGTATTTGAGCGGAGGTGATAAACATTCAAAAGTCTCCTAACAGAATTTTCGAATGAATTTGGAAAATTGCCTCTCGTGCATTAAACCGGCCATCCTTGCGCCGCTCCAGGCCTTCCCGGCAATACCGCCGAATCGTGCGCTCTGAGCATTCAAAATAATGTGCAAGTTGTCCAATGCTCCATAAAAACTCCTCCGATTCGCCTTCTTGTGCAGGTATTATTCTTTTACTTCCACGCACTTCAACCAACTTTGGACAGGATTCTGTTAACCCATAAAAAAAATTTGAAACCTAGCGATTAAGTGCGCGCACGGGGCTCCGCATTTCCCACCCTCTGGGAAGGACCCGCAATGGCATCTATTGATAAACATTGAGGGCATAGCAATCCCGTGCGAATCACAGGCTCACACGTACCGCGTGACTCTTCATTCACTTGCCCAATGGACAGGAGCTCAAGGCAGACCGAACACCTGATACCGCAGCTGATCAAGGGTTGGTTCATAGTCTTCCCTCTGTGGATAGATAACCGGAGGGCCCCCGCCCCTTGTGAGGACGGGGGATCCGGTTCCTGCCGGCTGGCTCTAGGATGGAGGAATGCCACCCTGTCAGGGGATCGGCCAGGATGTGCCCCGACTTCTACCACACGTCACCGCCGTTTAGGTGGTCACCGCGTCAATGATCGCTGCAAAGGATTCAACGTTCCTGAGCGCCACATCGACGTCCGAGAATGCTGTAATGATCGTATTTCCCTTTTTGCTTTGGGAATACGGATCAATCAATAGGTCCGCGACGCCAGACCATCGCCCAATTAACACATCGGCCCAATTGCCGAATATGATCGCGGACAGCCCCGTGCCCGAAGTGGCTTTTGTCAGGTTGGACGGCACATTATTACTCACACCAGCTTTGTACCCATTTAATGTACCGAAACCGTCAATCAATGCCGTATCCGGCCAAATAGCCATCCCGTTCGTATCAGCAAATTTCTCAGTGACTTTCAATTTGCCCCTCACCTTGCTATTGGTCAGATAGCCCAGCATCCCCATATCGGCATTGGCCACGGACACCTTGGTTTCCAGTTCAACAATCTTGGCCCAGGTGGGTGCTGCCCCTTGTGCGCCCAATTCGACAATCTCCAAGCCTTGCTGCCCGAGAATGCCCAATGGCTGGGAACTTTGCCCGCTGCCGTTAATGACGGCCGCATCAACCCCTGTGCCGAGTCCTGCCGCCAAATCATCCATGACCAAGGCCTCGATCGATGGCGAACTTTGCAGCAGCATTTTTCTGGTGTACTCGCTCCACGCGCTAATCGATTTCGGAGACAAGGACACCGCGCCGAAAGTCGGTGTTGACTCCGAGGCCGCGTTATTCTCCGCGACCCACGACCCTGTAGATTTTGCCGTCTTTTTGGGAATACTCACATCGCCCTGAAGATCAGCCAACACCCGGGCGCCCATTTTCACGATGAGGGAATGGGTCCGCAAAATGTCAATGAACTCACTGCTCATATGGGTCGTGCCAACCAATGACGCGCCACTTTGTGAGGTGCCGACTTCAAGGAGTCGTTGACTCATCAAGGCACGCATCGGTATCAGAACGCCTTGGGGTTGTTTGCCGTACTGTTTTTCAAGGGCCCGGCCGACTTCCATTTCATGCCCGGCTTCGTCATATCGCCCGGTCAATTGCGCCTGAATCAATCGCAGGACCGAATACTGTTGCAGATCCCGAGAATCCAGGCCGATATCATGAGGCAGACTCAACGGCCCGGGTTGCCGGTCCTGCATGCTGTCCATGAGGGCTTTTCGGAATTGGTTGACACTCGTTCCGCGCTGTATGGCGGAATCGGCCAAATTCCGCGCCCATTCCTTGTCGTATGGGAAGGCCTTCGCCAATTCCAGAATTTGTGAGGATCTGTGGCGCTCCTTCTCTGAATCGCTCCAGGTCCGGCCAAACATTTGGTCTTCCTCTCGTTGCTCTTGCTCCGTGAGTTCAAAATCTTTTTTCATTGTTGCATCCTTGTGTTTTGTGTTTAATTGTCGCCCCACACCTACGGTTGGATCCGCCGGCACTGGGACCATACTGACTTCAAGTGGCTCCCAGTCTGTCACCCGGTAGACATCGGGCTTGTTGTCTTCTGATTTTTCTCTCTGCATGGCATGAATGACATATCCGACCGAGACATGTTGTAAGACACGATCGGCAATGTCTTGAAAGACTTCCTTGGCTCTGGCGGACTGCCCGAACCGGAGCAAGGCCCGCCCAACTTTGTCTGAATCAATCCAGGCCTTTTCAATCACCCCGATATGAGCATCCGTGCGATGATTGAACAGAACGGCCCCGCCATTGTTGAGCCGGTGCAAACGGACAGCACTTTTCGAGTGATCGAGAATTTCCACCCCAAAGAACCGCTCAACCGATTGAGTCTCACTAGAAAAGGCCACTTCGACGGTTCGCTTCTCGGTGTCAACCGCCTTGCGTTCTAGCTGGAATGATCGATGAAAGGTCTCACCAATCGCTTTTCTTGCATCCATTATGGGTTCCTTTTTTAAAGTCACCGCCTGCCCCGAGAGGGCATAAAAAAACCCTCTCAAGGTCAAAACGGCAATATGCACTTCTTACCGTTTGCCTCAGAGGGTTCCATCCCGTCTGTTCCGCCCCGTTGGTTTTCGGCCGTTGGAGCGTAGAGCAAAATATGTACTCTTTTTATAACATGCCGGTGTGATGTTTTCAATTCTGCGATGCCTCCCGTTGCGCCTTCGCCCGATCAGCCAACTCCCGCGCTTCCCGAACGGTTGCAAAAAATTCCTGGTCGTCGACATCAAAGAAGGTGAGCCCGTGCGGTTCTAAATCCTGCCGCCAGGTGGTCAGGGTTCGCTTGTGTGGGCAATACCAGGCCTCATTTTTGCCATCTTCAATACGATAGCGCCTAGTCTCCAAACACTCCACACACATCACTTCCAATAGGGCTGTTTTTTTGATTTCGTCACTCACGGACCTGTTCCTTTCAATGTTTTTTTAAATAAATAAAATCAGACTGGAATTCCTATGTGATCCTTGAAGGCAGCATTCGACCCAATCCAATCAACCATAAACTCACCGGTTGGCCCATTCCGTTGCTTCCGGATGAGAACCTCAGCTTGCCCTTTATAAGCAGACTCCGGATTGTAGGATTCATCCCGATACAGCATAACCACCACATCGGCATCCTGTTCAATGGCACCCGATTCCCGTAGGTCTGCCAAATGCGGCCGCTTGTCCTCCCGTTCTTCACATTTCCGATTGAGTTGGCTCAAAACGATTACCGAGATATCTAGGTCTTTTGCCAGAATTTTCAATTTCCGTGAGGCTCCGCTGACGGCTTCTTGTCGACTAATGCCCCGCTCGTCCAGTGAGAGAAGTTGCAGGTAGTCGACTATGATGAGGTCCAATCCCCCCCGCAATTTCATCAGATTCGCCATTGAGGTAATTTTCTCGAGCGTCAGATCGGTGCTATCACAAATTTTTATAGGAAGGTGTGAGAGGCTTTCTGAAACGTCCACAAGCTCGACCCATCCCAACTGTGAGAGCGTTGCATCGTTGAGGGCCTTCATCGTCAAATGTTCGTTACTTTGAGTGATAAACCGCTGCACCAATTCAGCAGTGCCCATTTCTAGGGAAAAAATGGAAACCTTAGCGCCAGCCTTAGCCGATGCCATGGCCCCGCACAGGGCCAGGCTTGTTTTGCCCTGACTGGGCCTTCCCGCAATAATGTCTAGATGCCCGTTTTTCCATCCCCCGATTCGTTTGTCCAGCGATGCCAATCCCGTAGGCCATCCGTTCAGCACTTCCCCAGTTTTACGCCGTTCGAGTAGATCTATGAAACCATGAATCGCCTTGGGCATATCGACGAATTCGCCACGATCCACACCAAGACGTTGAACCATTTTCGTATAAAATGTTCCCACTAAGGCTTCGGGGTCGTCGCATTGCTGGGCCTCAAGGTAAAGCTTTTGAATCTCCTTGACGGTCATGCGTTGCCTGCTTAGGCGTTTCACAATTTCGGCATGATGGGTGAGGTTTGCGAGAGAGATAAACTCTCCAGCGATTTCGGCCAATTCTGCACTCCCTCCAACCAACTCCAATTGGTTTGCCTGTCGCAGTTCGGCATTCACGGTGAGAAGGTCACGGCTCACATTTCGATCCTGCAACCGTAAGCAGGCTTCGAAAATGATCCGGCACTTTTCAGAATGAAAATCACTGGCCGAGAGGATATCCCGCACCCGTATCAGGGCCACATCTTCGAACATGATTGCAGCAATGACGGCCCGTTCCGCGTCAGAGTCGAAAAGATCCACGTGGCCGCTCATGTCAAAACTCCGTTGGTCGTTGGGATTGTGTGCTCAGCGCAAAAGGGATTCCCGTTGACGATCCCAACCACCGGCGCTTTGCAAGGCCGCATATGGTCACCGTCCGGAATTCGTTTCCAGCATATTTTTTTTGAAAGGTCCCCGTGGCCATTAGCGGTTTTCGTTTCCGGTTCGATCCAATCGCGCCAGGGTTCATTCCCTGTACCATCGCGTAGGAATCGTTTGGGGTCTTTGATTCCAATACTGGCCTGAGCCATGTCGCTTGTGGCGTAATTTTTGGCGGCAGTGCAGGCAAGCTCCTGGTCTTCGTCTGTGAGGGCAGCAAACAGCCGTTCAGTTTCGCCCTTTCCAAGTTTCTTCCCGTTCCTGGCGGGGTAGGCATTCCAAAACTTTTGAAAATTCTCTGAAGAAGAATTTAAAGAAGAAGAAGAGGCATAATGCATAGGTTTATTTGATTTACATTTGTTTACGGAATGTTTATTTTGTTTACGATATTCCCGCTGATAATTCCGCATATATTCCCGACGATCTTCCGCCGTTCGCATGTTCCGGTAATGCAGGTAATTGACAATTCTCCATCCCCAAGGCCGGGAATCAGATAAGCGAACAATCCGGCGCCCTTCTTCGTCTGTGGTTCGACTTTGCGGATCGGGTTTTTCTAAGGCTTCAATGCCTATCTGAATGATGTCCAGGGGAACTGTTGTACGCCTGGCGATTGATTCAGGGGTCATGTCAACCAACCCATGCTGATCTGACAAAATGATGAGTTGTTGAAAGGTGATGAGAGCTTGCCACGGGCCCACTGTTGCCAAGGTTCCTTCATACATCGAGGCATAGAGCTTGCCAAACATGTCATCGTTCCCCTGTCTTCTGCGTGTTGTAGTGGGAGGTTGACGTAAAAATCCGTGAGTTGATCCACTCCTGGACATCCGCCGGTCGATAGCGGATGCAGTGTCCAACCTTGACGAACTTTGGCCCGGTCCCCTTGCATCGCCAATTTGCTAGCGTCTTGGGAGTGACAAACTCATAGGTGGCCGAAACCTGTTCAGCCGTGAGAAGTTCATGTGTGTTCATAGGCCCCTCCATGTTTTTGATCATCATGGAGGGAAGTTTGAAGGAAAGCGGGGAAAGTAAATACCAACTGATAAGCGGGTTATCAGTTGCTTGACAAAACGAGATTTACTCGTTCAAGAGGAGCGGGAGAATATCAGGGGATTGCGCGATCGTGGCCAAAATTTTGAGGTCTTCGGTAGGCGTGGCTTTGAGCCAGTCATTATAGAGTTGGTGCAGACGTGCGGTCATGGCGTCCCGGCCTGTTGATCCATCACGAAGGAAACCTAAATCATAGCCGGTTCTGTTCCAATTTTTCATTTCACGTAATTTATCTGCCATCCTCCCGCAAGCCTTATCTACGTCCTTTTCTTGACCACTCAACACCATCAGATGAATCGGGACAGCAAGCTTAGCATTCCGCATGGTGTATAAAACTTGATGGGCTGGAGGGGTTTTCCCTTTTGCGGCACTGAACCCGAATGTTTTATCAAGAGAAGCGCTTGGGTCTTGTATCCGCCGCCGGAGTCCCTGATCAACTAACTGCACCGCCCAGGGTGGAGCCACAACCCCCGCTTGTCCAGCCAGAATCAAGGTGTTGAGCGCCGCAAGTGGGGTTTGCTGGTCAGGGTTGGCGGTACTGACCAGTATGCCCTTGAGAGCAACGACCCTTTGAGCATCCCCCTGGTGTAACGCCACATTGAAGGCCTTCACAAGAAAGGCCAGGGACCCATCATTGCATAACGGGTGTGGCGTGGCTGGTTGCGTCGTCTGTTTTTTGGCTTTGATCCTCATGGTGGTGCTTCTCTCCGATGGTCAACATTTTAGTTGCATTCACGTCTAAGACTTCCCGCAACGGATCCAAGTTCAACCGGGAATAGATGGCCGTGGTATTGGTATGCTGGTGGTTCAAAATTTTCCCAATCACCTGCAGGCTCACCCCGGTTCCGGCAATCCAACTGCCAAGCGTTCGTCTCAAATCGTGGATCCTCACATCGGGAAGTCCCGCTTCGGTGCGAATATCTCCCCAGGCCTTGGAAATATTCCGTAAATGGCTTTTGCCGTGCTGTCCCACAAAGAGATAAGGATTATCCTTTTGTCGTGGAAGATCGCTGAGAATCTGCACCAACGGCCCAGGCAAAGGTAGCAGGTGCCAGCGCCCTGACTTCGTTTCTGGAATCCGCCAGGTGCCGGCCGTTAAGTCTACATCGGCCCATTTGGCCGTTAAAACTTCTGTTCGTCTGGCGCCGGTCAATAGGCACACCAACAGGGCCGACTTAATGTAGGGGTTCGTTTCAGCCTTCAATGCCGTTAATAGTCTGGGGAGTTCATCTGGCTGGACAAATCGATCCCGCGAGATTTCCGGAAACATGCTGATATGGGTAGCCGGACTGGTTTTGAGATACCCCCAGGCCACGCCCAACCGAAACATGGTCCGCAATAAGGCTAGGACTCGATTCGCGCCGACCGGATGAGTCTTCCCCATCTTGCTATGGAGTTCCGCCACATCGTCCCGAGTGATCGCCGAGAGTTTCCAAGTGTTCCAGTGCGCCAGGTGTTTCAGCCGCCCCTTTTCATGGAGGTAACTTTTTTTCCGGATGGCATACCGCTCAAGATAGACCTTGGAAAATTTTTCAAACGTCAACTCACCCCGAGAGGAAGATAACGATTCTCCACGCGCCAGCTTGCCGAGAAGGTCCCGCGCCTCTTCCCGAGCACCATCGACGGTCCAGGCTCCATAAGGACCAATGACCACCCGATGCAGTCTTCCCTTGACTCGTCTTTCGACAATAAAGGCTTTGCTGCCTTTTGTGGCTCGAAGCGCAAACCCTGGTAGATCCCGGTCCCGGATAATGACTTGACCGGCCGACGGTAGCGGCAACGCATCAATTTTGCGCTTAGTGAGGTTGACTCTAGCGGAGGAACCGGCCACTAGCTCCAGGCTCCATGTAGACTCTGTGTAGACTGTTGGACGGGAACTAAGGGGAATTTCCTCATGATTGGAGGAAATTATAGGATAGTGATTGCTTAAATATCAAATACTTGGGAAAAAGAAGGAAGTGGAAGGAATCAAGTCTCTAAGATTTTGGATCTTAGAACCCAGGTTCGATTCCTGGTCCCCCAGCCAATCATTTCCCTCCTTTTAAACAAACTACTAGTACCAATCCCTTTACCTTTCTTGAATCTTTTTTGATTGGGTTTTGCCAAGACTATTCTGGTTATAAAACCGATCGAAAATAATTATTTGCCCCAGAAACGCTTCAATTTTTTGGATACTGCATCGGACTATCCTTTTGTTTCTCGTAATGAGAGGTCTCGAATAAATCCGGAATAGGAAGGATGTGTTCCGGTCGTCCAGGAATTCAAAGAGAGTTCGATGGGAAATTCCTGTCCGCTTTTCCTTAATCCATGAAGCGTAACGGTTTTCCCGATGACGTGAGATTCGCCCGTGGTCTGTAATCGTTTCATGCCTTTGGTATGATCTTCCCGATACCGACTGGGCATGATCAGGGTCAGTGGCTTTCCAAACATTTCCTCGGCGGTATATTCGAACATCGCTTCAGCAGCCTTATTCCACGACATGATGCGGCCGGTGTGATCGGCTAATATTATGGCATCAATGGCTGCCTGAAAAACGGCTTGAAAGCGGATTTCGCTTTCATAAAGGGCGTGACGGGCGCGTTCCATTTTTTGGGCCAGGGCATAAGCCTTAAGTGCCTGACGCACCGTGGTCCTAATTTCCGAACGATTAATGGGTTTATGGAGATAGGCGAAGGCGCCTTGTTCCTCAAGGGAGCCGGTCACATTATCGAGGGTGGTATAACTCGATAGAATAATGACGGGAAGACCTGGCACCGCTTTCGTCATCTTCTCTAGAACGAGCAGGCCATCCATGTCAGGGAGTTTGACGTCCAGGATCACGACGCTAGGCGAGTGAAGGGTCACGCATTCCAAGGCAGTGCCTCCTGTTGAGGCCACATTTATGTGATGTCCGTCGGCCTCGAGAAGATCTCGTAGGGTTAGGATAATATCCTGTTCATCATCGACCACGAGAATGGGGGAAGAAGATGGTGTAGGAGATGTGGTTGCCATGATATACCCTCATGCCTATAACGAACCCTCAACACGGATGTTCCGGAGAATGGACGTATAATGATTCAACACGCAATCTATGTACCATTCGGTATACATTGAATCCGTTAATCGATAAGTCTTTGGATGCATTCGTGATTTCGGAAGAATTTTGCAAGGAAAACCCCAAATGTAATGAGCTTTCCTGGATAAAAAGATGAGATTTGATATCTGTTTGGATACAGCTTTTTATCCAAACAGATACACCATCTTGATCTGTATACTCCCTGAGTATGGAATTCACCGACAACTGTGCTGCCGAATGTGGCCCGACTGTCCGATCTGTTTCGTTTAATAGATCAACTGTCTGTCTTCAAGGCCCAACATTCGGGTTCCACCTGACGAAAATTTGTGAAGAACGCTGATCTCCTTCGGGTTCGAAACCGGCGTCGGCCTCTGGGTCATGAATGACAGAATCGTAACAATGTATGGACACGTATCGCGTATCCTGGGAGTAAAGTATGTAAGTGAATGGATCTGGGGCCTGTGCAGGTCCAGGGATTTTTGGCGCCATGGTTCGGGCTTGTTCGTTTTCAAGGGTAGGTTTGGCCTTGATGTGGTGTCGCTTGAGTTCATCCATTGGTTATGGCACTCTCTGTCGGTTATTAATATGAATTGGGCCATGTCCATGGGACAATTGAGTGTGTGGCTAATTCCTTGTAGGAAGGCCTGGGATAATGTCATCAGCTCTCTTTCCTTGGGTGGTATGCAGATTCCTGATCCACTCATCCCCATGGATGTGGAACAGCTGGAGTATATGGTGAATTGGGAATGAACAGGGTTATCCCCATACAAGAACGGTTAATTGTCGCACTAGATCTTTCCTCCTTAAAGGAGGCTCGCCGGTATATCCAGGATTTGGAAGGTGTGGCCTGTTTTTATAAAATTGGCCTGGAATTATTTCTGGCCGTTAATGCGGATTTTATTAAGGAATTACGAGCACAAAACTGCCGGATCTTTTTAGATCTGAAGATGAATGATATCGATGAAACCGTGCGTCGAGCTGTGCATCTGGCTGCTGATCTTGGTGTCGATTTTCTCACCATTTTGGGCAATCATGCCACGGCCAAAGCTGCGGTACTTGGTCGAGGCGTCGGGTCAATTCAAATTTTGACCGTTCCCCTTCTTTCGAGTTGGGGGGAGAAAGATCTTCAAGACCTGGGGATGTTGAGTGTGCAACCAGGAGAACCCGGGCGTTTTCAAACAGTGGACGACTATGTTGTATGGCGGGCCGATATGGCGATGGCCCAAGGGTGCGATGGTCTGATCGCCTCGGGAAAATATGTCGGAATTCTGCGAGAACGGTTTGGAGAGAAAGCTCTCATTGTTTCCCCAGGTGTGCGGCCAGCCGGGCAAAACACCCATGAACATCAACGTTCGTTAACGCCATTTGACGCCATTCGAGCCGGGGCGGATTATTTAGTCGTTGGGCGACCTATTCGAGATGCGGACAATCGTCGCCAAATGGCACAAGCGATTCAAGATGAAATTGCCTTAGCGGTCAAAGCGGGTCCTTCGAATGAGCGAGTATTGCCTGGAGAGAGATAGCTGGCAACACCGCTCGAGGTTTAAGCAACCAAAGCGGCTGACCCTTCATCAAAATTACCTGCACGTTTTTCCACCTGTCTTTTTTGGGGTGTCTATCCTTTCTCGCGCTCCTTTCTGTCGGTTGGTTGTTCGCCTCACTCACTTAATGGTTAGGACGATGATACGTATCCTCTGCTATGGAGTGATCATGAGTAAGTATGTAATGTTTTGGTGTACCGCAGACCATGATGCGCCGTTATTCAGGACCTCGCAAGCGAGCGAATGGGTTTGCTCATCGATTCCTCCTCGATATTCCTTTTCCTCGTTAATAACTCCACTTTCTTGGTGAGGAGCTGGGGCGTGACCATTCATGCCGGGATTGGTAATATGGGACCGGAGGAAGGAAAAGGACTGATGGTTGGTCTTTGAAAGCCCACGGGCCGCGGTTAATAATCTCTTACGCGAAAGCCACATTCTTTGTCGTCGATGCTGAAATACGATGTGCCGGGGTATAAAGGCGTGATTCCAAATGGAGCTTGATTCGGGAAGTTTAGTTATACACACGGCTGAGGGAGGACGTTCTAAATATTTTTTCGAATAATTTCGGGTAAGGTGCATGGTTCTGGACGGTAGGTAAAGGGGAGGGATGTATGACAATGCGAAGGGAATGGTTGCGAATCCTCATTGTGGAAGACCGTCCTGACCAATTGGAAACGCTCGTCAATGCTCTAGAGGAAGAAGGCTATGAGGTTGTAGGGGCCAGGACGCCCGTGGAAGCTTGGGAAAATGCAAAATGTGAAGGCTTTGCGGTCGCAGTGGTCAATGTGCAGACGCCGGATGTCTCCGGAGTCTCATTGCTTTCCCTTCTCAAGACAAAGAATGCTGAGATTCGGATGATCCTGAGTCCGGCCTTTGCCAGTCTGGATTCAGCTAAAGATGCCATTGGTGAGGGTGCCGTTGCCTTCCTGAAACAGGAAGGGTCCCCATCCGAAATGCTTGGTACTATCCGTCGAATGTTCCGTGACCAACTGACGGAATATACGAAAGGACTGGAAATCGCGCTCGCTGAGCGGGAGGAACGGTTTCGGCTACTTGTGGACCATATTAAGGAAGTGTTTTGGGTTTTTGCCCCTGACCAGTCTGAGGTCTGGTATGTCAGTCCCCAATATGAAACGGTCTGGGGCCGGAGTTGTGCCAGTCTTTTAAAAGACTCTCGAAGCTTATGGAATGCGATTCATCCCCACGATCAACCACGATTTCACACACACCAATGTGAACAGGAGGTGAATAGGGTTCAGAGGGAATGTCGGATTGTAAGACCGGATAACACCTTGCGGTGGGTGCGAATACAAACGGTTCCCATCCGAAAGCCTAATGGGGACCTGCAGAGCCTTGCGGGAGTGGCGGAGGATATTACAGAACAGAAGCGCGTGGAAGAGGCTCTGACGAAAACCGAGCGTCAATTTCGACAATCGAGCCGCATGGAAGCCATTGGGACATTGGCAGGCGGCATTGCCCATGATTTCAACAATATTTTAACGGCAATTTTGGGCTATACCGAATTGGCGTTGGCTACCGTGCCAAAGGAAAGTCGTACTCAACGAAATCTGCAAGAAGTACTGACTGCGGGGCACCGAGCCAAGCACTTGGTGCTTCAAATTTTGACCTTTAGTCGTCAAGCGGGACAGGGGAAGAAGCCCACACCTCTCCACATGGTCGTCCGGGAAGCTCTGAAGCTCTTACGATCCACGATTCCCACGACAATTGAGATCCGTCAATCATTAAAAACAGAGTCTACCATTCTAGCCGACCCGACCCAAATGCATCAGATTATAATCAATCTATGCACCAACGCTGAATTTGCAATGCGAGAATCCGGCGGGATTTTGAATGTCGCTCTGGAGGATGTGAACGTGACAGAGGAACTCACCGGAGCCATCTCGGGATTACATATTGGCCCGCATGTTCGATTGACGGTGGAAGATACCGGTTTGGGCATGACCCCTGAAGTCCTTGAACGGCTGTTTGATCCTTTCTTTACCACCAAGCCGATAGGCGAGGGTTCTGGGATGGGGATGGCCGTGGTGCATGGAATCATTACAAGTCACAAAGGAGCTATTGTCGTTGATAGTATTGTGAACAAGGGGACAAAAATCGATGTCTACCTCCCGACCGTTCCGACCCAGGTTGTAGAGCCTCTTTATGATCAAACAGCCATTCCAACCGGGAAAGAATCAGTTTTATTTGTGGATGATGAGGAGACGATTGTGCGTCTTGGGAAGGAACTTCTCACGCAACTGGGATATACCGTGGAAGTGTACACGAGTTCAATCGAAGCTCTGAGGACATTTACCCAAGACCCTCATCGTTTTGATCTCGTGATTACTGATCAGACGATGCCGGGAATGACCGGTGAGGCGTTATCCCGTGAGCTGCTGCGGATTCGCCCGGATCTCCCCATCATTTTGTGTACAGGATTCAGTCATGTGATCTCGGCGGAACGAGCGAAAGCATTGGGTATTCAGGGCTATTTAATGAAGCCATTGGCGATTCGAGACCTGGTTCCGATTATTCGCCATGTCCTCGACAAAACACCTTCGTCGTTAGCCCAGTCTTGACCTACTGGGGAAGGCATGAATTGGAAAGACACGGTTCTATTAGTTCGTGGCTGGTCGTTAATCTTCCTGAGATTCAGACCATTCCGGGAAGGCCATTTAATAATCATGAATACCGGAAGCGGACAGGGACATGGTGGTGTGAGACTTGAGATCCGAGATATTGTGAGTTTGGCCAAGACCCTTATTCTATAAATGATCCAAAGTTGGTCGTACAGTCCGTGGAGGTCTTTTCCTGTGGATGGAGGAAGGTGATCATCTGGCGTGAGGCGTGGAAAGAGACAAAGTCATGGCAAACATTCTTGTTGTGGATGATGATCGGCAGGTTTGTGACCTGTTGAAGCAAGCCTTGGAAGACCAGGGCTATACTGTGGACTGTGCCCCAAACGGAATCGAAGGCATCAGGGAATATCGCAACCACCCTGCCGATCTCATTATTTTAGATATTCTTATGCCCGAAAAAGAGGGACTTGAGACCATACTGGATTTGCGGCGTGAATTTCCTCAGGTAAAAATTATTGCCATGTCGGGTGGAAGTGAGCGAGCCAAACTCGATTTATTGGACCTCGCTCGCCGGTTAGGAGCTCAACACACCATCGATAAACCCTTTCAATTGCACACCCTTACGGACCTTGTTACACAAGCCCTTCACGAAAATTAGCCAACGTTTATCTGCTTGGATCACGAGCAATGCTGTATTTTCGGACTCAACCTGATGCCGCGCTTATTCCATTTGTAAGGCAGGCGCTTGACGGCGAACTTCATGCCGTGCAGCGTGTCGCATCTCGCAATGACGCTGAGGCCTGGTTAGTGGAGTATCCGGCCGTGGGGGTGTTGTTTACTCCCTATAGTGCTCTCGTCACGCTTGAGAAATTGCTGGTTGCCCATGAGGCATCGATGGTCTATCGATTGACCGACTATCATTGGCTTCTATTATACGAATGCCTCAAAAATTATTGTCTGTGGCACAATGATCAGATTAATGATGGATTGGTGTCCTATACTATGTTGGGGGGATACCGGTTTGGGTTGGTGGATTTCGAAACGATGACCGATCGGTATTTCTGGGATCAGGAATTTATGGAACTGTTGTATGCTGATGCGGGAGAAGCAGATTGCTGTCCATGTAGAGAACACACAGACTGGTCCGATGTGGATCTCTCTTATGGATTACGTCCGCATCCCGACAAGCTCAAATTAATATCGGTAGAGGAGACCGCCTGGCGCATTCCGGAGCCAGAAGAATGTGGCCAGTGGCGTCTCCCATAAGACCGAATCATCAATACGCGAAGTGGCGAAAAGTCTCTCAGGAGAAATCATGGAAAAACCAGCAGACGTGCAATTTCACATTCATGACCTGTTACGTCGTCGCTGGAGTCCCAGAGCGTTTGCTGATCAACCGGTAGAACGAGAGAAAATCCAAAGTTTGTTGGAAGCGGCACGATGGGCTTCCTCCTGTTTTAACGAACAGCCCTGGGTCTTTATTCTTGCGACAATCGAGCACCCCGAGAGCCATCAGAAGCTTCTGAGTTGTCTGGTGGAGGGAAATCAAATATGGGCAAAACGGGCTCCACTCCTTCTGCTCACGGTGGCCAAACTCAATTTTGATCACAATGGACAGGTCAACCGCCATGCCTATCATGATGTCGGGTTGGCTGTGGGAAACCTGGTCATGCAAGCCACAGCCATGGATCTGTCCGTTCATCAGATGGCCGGGATTCTTCCGGACACTATTCGAGAACGCTATGCTCTTCCTCCAGGCTATGAAGCCGTTACCGGGATCGCTATCGGATACCAGGGAGATGCCTCCACGCTTCCGGAGTCGCTTCGTGAACGGGAATTGGCATCACGGTCTCGTAAACGGTTAAGGGAGTTTGTGTTCTCCGAGACGTGGGGGCGAAACCCGGACTGCTTGTAGCGCATTGCATCTCCTGCGACACATGTATCCGAGCGATCCTTCTCGGATCTCACTTTCATGAAAATATTTTCTTGCTCATCTGAACCAGTAAGTCGTTTCTGTATGCCCACGGGAGCATGACTGATACAAATCAGAAATATGCTCGGGGGTTAGGATGAGACGGAACGAAAATAGATTGATACATTGGATCCGAGGAAATGAAGGCCTATTCCACAGTAACGAAGGAGACACCATTACATGATTACGGCTATAGGCGATGTG
>JAGQKG010000129.1 GCA_020430245.1 Nitrospira sp. | reverse complement strand
CTTAAAATCCCTCGGGCTTACCAGCTCGTACCGGTTCGACCCCGGTCTCCGGCACCAAGTAAACCGACAGCTTGAAGCGAGTGTTTCCCTTTGAGCGGAAAGGGGTTAAGAAGCTGTTTTTGGGGCGGGTGTTAGAATAGGTGTTAAATTGATGAGCAGTAGCCTGAGGCGAGGCTCTCGGAAGTTGCTGTGCCGGATAAAACGGGCCATTGTTTTGTGTCCGGAAATGTGCATGATGGTCAAGTGATCAATACCTCCCCATCTATTTTTGCTGGTAAACTCCAAGAATTATCCCTCCGTTCTTTTGGTCAGTTCAATGAGACCACCATCCTTTGTGAGTAGATTCTTCATTAGGATGTGAGATCCCTACCTCCTAGTCTTTACGAGTAATTGTTCGGTTCACTCGGAAGAGATTGAATAAAGCTCGACGCATGAAAGCATTGTACTTTATTCTTTTCTAAACAATGAGGTAGATTACATGCTCCAAGTCCGTGAAAAACTGAACCACCAATCCACCGTCATCATGTTCACTGGACGGTTTGATCGACAATCAACCATTGGAATCGGGGACTTGATCCTTGGCACCAAGGACATGAAATGTCAGAACATTATTCTGGATTTCATGGGTATTACCGGGATTGACTCGGTGGGCCTCGGGCTTTTGTACTTGTGGTATCATAAATTACAACCCCAAAACATTGGACTAAGTATTGTGGGGCCCTCTCCTACTGTTCGAGCAGCCCTGGCAGACTGTCACCTTTCCGACTGTGTTCCTGTCTATGCTTCTGAGCATGAGGCAATCCGACAGGAAATCTATTGTTTTTAAGCTTTGCTTATTCGCCCAGACATTGCACTACCTTCTGGTCTTTAGATCCCCTAATCAAGGGTGGTAGGATCAACGGCCAGCAAACTCTCCCTTATTGTTTTAGGGAATGTGTTGCCTTACGGCTATCTCATATCGTAAGTCCAAAACTTTTGCCGAAACGAGATCTCATAGAAAACTCCACAACAGATTCAAAGGCGATTGTCCCTGGAGACATATATCTTCAGGGTGTTGATGAAGTTTGAGGGAAGATTTGTGCATAAGCGAGAGGTGTGTTCCTTGAGTCGTATATTTTCAGATTTTTTATGCCGGTTTTACTTTCTGGGCGTGTTTTGGTTATATGATCTTTCCTTTTCTCACATCAACTGTAACCCTCCAGCTCACTGGTTTTCTCTCCTAATTAAAGCTTATGAAGAATTACAGTGAGCTATTGTCCAATGTAGTGTCTGAGCCGTTGCTCACGCGGCAACTGGATCAATGGCTGGGCTTTCAATGCCATCGGTGAACTGAACGCCCTCGATCACTTTCGGGAGTGGCTAAAACCCGCGAAGACGCCGACAAGTCTTCTCCGCACATTGCCCCAACTTACACATTATGTGGGGCATGCCGTCTCGCGTGAGACGGCCGTTTGTCTGCTCGGTCCGATGGCGAATGGCGCCGAAGGTCGATTCAAGGGGATTGGTGGACCACAGACTCTGCCAGTGCCGAGCCGGGAATACGTCGAACGTCAGCAACTCCTCTCGATCTTTCTTTAAACACGCTGTCGCCTTCGGACACTTCAGCTCATAGGTCTTTACAAAGACGTCGAAGACCTGTTCGGCCGCCGCGTTGGTCGCCGCCCGCCAGCTCTCTTACAAGGCCTGCTTGCCTTTGGGTTGCCCGCTCTTGGGTACGGTATTCAAGACGTTGCGGGTCTTGTGGCACCAACAGTGTTGCTGCCGGGTTTTCAGGTAGAGTGCCTCCAAGGCGGCCCAGAACCCCATCGCGCCATCGCCAATAGCAAGGGCTGGAGCATGGAGCCCCCGCGCTTTCAAATTCAACAAGATTTCCCGCAAACTCTGCGTGGATTCCCGCACACCGTCCTCGATGGGTAAGAAGTGCGTCTCGCCACGAGCGTTCACGCCGAGGACCACCATCGCACACAGCCGATGACGCTCCGCTCGCAGGCCGCTATCAATCCCATCTCCCCAGAGATACCCCCAATGGTCGGCATCGAGCCAGCGCTGACGCCAGCGCGCGCACTCCTCCCGCCAGGTCTGCTTCAACCGGGCGACGGTGCTGGCCGAAAGGCCCTTGGCCTCGGGTCCCACTAAGGCTGCCAGGGCCGATGGCATTTCCCCCGTCGAAAGGCCTTTCAAATACAGCCAGGGAACCGCGACCTCCAAACTTGCCGTCTTGCGCACCTATGGTGGGACCAGGGCGGAGCGGAAGATGACTGGCTCGCCTCGACGACTGCGGACTTTGGGCATGTGCACCGGCCCTGGTCCGATCCCCGTCTGAATCGCCCGTGCCGGATGGTGGCCATTGCGAACGACGACGGCCCGGCCCTGCGCCTCCTGCTGATCCGCATACGGGGCCAACAGCTCGGCGACCTCGGTTTCCAGAGGTTGCGCAATCAGCTTTCGGGCTCCTGCCCGTATCACCGTTGTCAAGGTATCGCGCCCTCCTCGATCTTCCAGTTCGGTTTTGCTACGCCGCGTCTTTTCAACTCACCTCAAACCTTACTTTCTAATATAGCTCTTGTCTCTAAGATACCGTTGTGAGCTTTGCTTGCAATTTCGGCATGAGGTCTTGAGATTTATGTAGCCGGCATGAAGTCTTGTGGAGCAATTAATCTAATGATATAGGATTAAGATTTAAATCTATTGGGCGAAGTTGCCTTGAAGGCGTCGAATTTCTTCAGCTTGTTGGTCTACTATTTTTTTAAGGTCTCGTAACTGAGAGTTCAGTGAATCTATGGTCAGGGGTGCTTCAGGACTTTTGTGAGGGATCTTTTTTGTGTCGGGTTGGGTCGGTTGATTTTCTTTGCTGATTGGGTTCAAAAGCTCGAGACTTTGATAGTTGATGGCAATCTTATGGTACGTCGAGGGAATTTCCATGATGGCCTCGACCTCCTCAGCCCTTATGATAGCTTCCCGGTAGGAAAAGACCAGAGAGATTGGTTGGAGTTTTTGAGAGGAATTTTGTCTTTTTGGTGATGTTCCAGGGTAGGGGTTCAAATTTTCGAATATTAAAAGAAGTGAGGATGGAGAAAAAACGGCGAGCGTTCCCTGGATGGGAAAGAACTGCTCATTGGTCGGTAAGCATTTAAAGTGAATAATTTCCTCCTGCGTGACCTGGGAAAAAGCCATGGAAACCTGGGGTGCCAAAAATTCTATTTGTGAGGGAGAGAATGCCGGAACGGGGTGGTGAGTTGAAAGTAGTAATTGTTGGAGTATGCCTTCCTCTTGGCTGATGGACACTCCTTTTAAAATCTTGGTAATAAGAGATTCAGAAAGAGATGCTGGATGGCTGGGAGTTTTCTTGAGAGCGTGAGATGTTTTAAGGGAAATAACGCACTCAGATCCCTTATGGAGAACTGTTTCTACTTCAGGAGTCCAAGAGCATTGCAAATTGAAGGTTGTCAGGGTAACGATAATCAGGCATTGTCTGGTGAGGTCTATTGGGTTGAAATGACGGAAAGACGAAGTGAATATATGTAGCAGGGGGTGGAGCACTTCGCCAAGTGTTCAGAAAGAGGGAACCTGAGTTTTTCGAAGAGCAATGAAACAGGAAACCTGATGGGGATTAGATCTGTCGAATTCCACAGGCACGGGAAATTCCCTCCTGATAGCGTGACCACAAGTTTAATGCCTCTTCCAACAGCGAAAGAACCTTGATCTGATTATCGTACTCATCGGTATGATGCGTTACCATATCATACACCGTCTTGCGAGATCCTGCGGAAAACATATGTTGTGCGCGAATATAATCCATAAATGTCGACGAAAGGCCTTGGTGCTGACTTAAATAATGTTTTCGGACGATATCCTCAATCTCATCCTGGTTTTGTGCTGGCTTGGGATATAGTACTTCTTCCGGATCGTTGGCAGTTCCTTTAATGAAAATTGAGAGGACAGCTGCTCCCACAGACCATTCTTCTTCCTGGCATATTTGATTTAACCATTCTCGATATCCACGGCTTGATGCCAACAGTTCCACATCCCGAAACCCAGCCCTATCAAATCCCAGTCCATTCATCATGTGCAGAAAGAGTTCTTGGTGAGGCTGTCCAAGGGAAAATCCCCCGGTCTCCTCTTCGTAGATAATTGTGGCGAGCAGCCGGCGCGCTTCCCATGGAGGATTTTTCCCGAGAATTTGAGCAAGCAACACAGAGAAATCTCGAACATAGACGACGTATTCCTGATGAAAATAAATATTCAGCTTTTCTTTAGTAATTGTGCTGCCTTCCAGAAAGGGAGTGGCCCAATGGTGTTTTCGGCGCAATACATCAAAGATGCGGTCACGAAATTGTTCTGGTGAAAGTTTTCTCATATTAGAGGGTTTATCCCTTTATAACCGACTATTTGCTTGAAATGAAAAGGTAGGCTTTGTAGTAGACATGGAATTATGATAGACATCGTAAGCGCCTACAATTTGAGGTTACATTATCACATATTAAAGGAGTCAGTAACAATGCAACCAGTTAACCTTGCCGATCCTGATGCCATTTTAGAATTATTAGCGAACGTGACTCTACGTGGCGAAGGGGTTACTGCAGAAAATCTAATGGAGTATGTGATGGATGAAGGATTTACCGAGCCCACATATTTAAGTGCTAAAGGGGAAGATCCTCTGGCATTTTACCAAGGAAAACCCAATGCATGGGGAATTTATCAAATCCGTGAATGGAAACGAGTTTTGATAATTTCAGGAGGAACTGGAAAAGAAAGACGGGCCCAAATTACCGAAACTCCTTAAGCATATCCAAGCTTTGAATAAGGTGTAGTGGGCCGTATCCTGACCTTTTTGGGTGAGTAATACTTCATCCCCACATCTGTTGGAACAGAAGGTTTCTTAATGCCAGCCTCCTATTAATTTTCCTTCTTCAAAGTAGAGATATCGGTGCTTAATTGTACTTGAATCTAGCCAGTCTTCATAGATCCATTCTTCTCGTCGTATTCCTTTTTCCGTATAACTGACATTCATTTGATAAGGGGAGCCCCAGGCATCCATCACTTGTTCACGACTCATTCCAGCCATGACAGACTTATCTTGGAGATGTTGTTCAAAGGTTGGGTCAAGTAATCGTGGTACAATGCCCCATCCGAGCATCCACAGCCCAAAAGCTATCAAAAACCCATATATGGTGATCCGAACCGGGCGTCGACAGATCCAAGGGGTACTTTGATCTTCGCTGCTAGTTGGCTGATGGAGCGGTTCCGTCTCCGAAGGGGGACTCTTTCTATCTGCAGATAGAGATGGAGGAGCCACTTTGAGATTTTCGTCTGTTATCATAATTAAGGTAATTTGCTCACTACTCTAGCAGTGGATTATAACGCGGGTCAAGGTAGAGCGCTATGTTTCTTGAGGTTGAACAGAACCAAAATTTTGAGGGTTCATATTTCATGAGGTTTAAAGAATTAGGGCCTCCGCGGCGGGTTTCCCATGTGAAATTCTATGATCGGAATTCCCAGGGAGAATGGTGTCTGGTAACGGGATGGTGTGATAATGCTGATCAACCTATCTGCCCAGCGTATGCTCAGAGGGTAGAAGACTCTGGTGCAGGTTCTGCCTTTATTGTTTTTGGAGGAAACTGGGGTATTCGACTCAAACTTGAAAGTAATACCAATAATTGGAATATCGAGGATGCCAACCAATGGGGCGAAGGGTATTTATCGTTAGGAGAAGAACGGGATCTTCGATTTGTGTGAAGCCGATGAGGGGTAAAGTTTTAACCAAAAAACTTGGGAAAAAGATTAATCCTCATAATGAGGTTGAGGAACGGATTTAATCGGAGCTGTTGGAGCAGGAAGGCGTTTCTGGAATTCGGGCGAATAGGGGTTGAGGGTGGGTTCATGAGTTAATCGTTGCTGTGTCCTTACTATTTGCAGACTTTGAGTTGTGATTTCCAGCCGGTCAATCGGGGTGTCGACAGAGAGGATATTGGGAATTCCATTGATGGCAAACATTTGATAAGCCAGAGACCATGTGAGCGTTTCTTTTCCTTGTTCTTTGACAATGAAGGCGGCTTCCGGAGAAGGAGGCCCCTTAAATAGCAGGACCCAGAGATTGGATCGAAAGGTTGGGGCCGACTGTTCTGTCGGAGGAACAAATTCAGGAACAAGGGAAGGAATGTTTTGTATGGGGACTGCAGGGGAGAATTCCACTTCACATCGCTGAACGTACAAGGTCGGAATGTTCTTGCCTTCATTTAAATCGGGAATATAGGAGAAGGAGTAGCGAACTTGGATCCCATTCCGAACATAGGTGTAGACATCTTCCCCATTTCCTGGCGAAACCAAATTTTTGAAATATTTTTCCCAATCGGGGAAAGTGTAGTAGCTGAAAACGCGGAGGGCCGCTTTTCGGGATCGCACCGCCATTGGGGTTCCTAGCGTTTGGCGTAATTCTTCTTGTGTTAAACCTAAATAGCCGTCTTCAAAATAGGGTTTGGCTATACTAGGGGTAGGCCATAAGATTCCCTCTATGCTACAAAGAATTGTAGCGAATGCGGCAAAGGCCACCCATAAAAGCGGCCTTTTACAAAGTGGGAAGGAAAATGTCATAAAAAGATCTTGAATTTCGTAATCTTATTTCTTGAATTTCCCAGAAGTCAAGAATGGGGAGGGAATGAGGAGTGACTGACAAGCCTTGAGTTGTTGCCCGTGAGTTACAATGTTTTTTCGATTAGATGAGGGGGTAGGAATGAGCACATTAGAAGCGGCATTAGAATCTCGAATCCTTGTGCTGGATGGAGCGATGGGTACGATGATTCAAACCCATAATCTGAGCGAAGGAGATTTTCGCGGGACGCGTTTCGTGGACCATGTCTGTGATGTTAAAGGCAATAATGATCTCCTAAGCCTGACGCAACCAAAAATTATTGAGGATATCCATGTGCAATACCTTCAGGTTGGCGCCGATATCATCGAAACAAATACCTTTAATTCCAATGCCATTTCTCTGGCCGATTATCAGATGGAGGATTTCGCCTATGATTTAAATCTGGCAGGGGCGCAAGTGGCCAAGCGTGCAGTAGCTCGGGTTCAGGCTGAGCAACCTGGTCGGACGTGTTGGGTCGCGGGGGCGTTAGGCCCCACCAATCGAACGGCCTCGATGTCGCCGGATGTGAATAATCCGGCATTTCGAGCGGTCACCTTCGATGACTTAGCCGCAGCCTATTATGATCAGATTCGGGGTTTGGTGGAGGGTGGTGTCGATCTTCTTCTGGTCGAAACCATTTTTGATACGTTGAATGCCAAGGCGGCGTTTTATGCTATTGCTCAGTACAGCGAAGAAGTGCACCGCCATTTTCCCATTATGGCGTCGGTCACAATTACAGATCTCAGTGGCCGGACATTATCAGGGCAACTGATTGAGGCTTTTTGGAATTCCATTTCTCATGCCAATCTTTTGAGTGTTGGGATAAATTGCGCATTAGGGGCCAAGCAAATGCGTCCCTATATTGAAGAACTTTCCAGTGTGGCGCCCGTTTATATCAGTTGTTATCCCAATGCGGGTTTGCCTAATGCTTTCGGTGGGTTCGATGAGACGCCAGAACGCATGGGCGCGGATCTCCGCGATTTTGCCAGCCAAGGGTGGGTCAATATTGTGGGTGGGTGCTGCGGAAGTACGCCTGAGCATATTCGAGCGATTGCGGGAGGGGTCAAAGATTATGCTCCGCACAAAAAAACGCATGTTCCGCGTCTGACTCGATTGAGCGGATTTGAACCATTAACTATTCGGCCAGAAGGTAATTTTGTCAATATTGGTGAACGCACCAATGTGACGGGTTCACCGAAATTTGCCAAATTGATTCTCAATGGGAAACTTGAGGAAGCCTTGGCTGTAGCGCGTCAGCAAGTCGAGGGAGGTGCGCAAGTCATCGATGTGAATATGGATGAAGGACTCTTGGATTCCCAAAGGGCCATGGTGGATTTTTTAAATTTGATCGGATCCGAGCCGGATATTGCTCGAGTGCCCATTATGATTGATAGCTCAAAATGGTCGGTCATCGAGGCCGGATTGAAATGTATCCAAGGCAAGGGTGTTGTCAATTCCATTAGCCTCAAAGAAGGCACGGCCCAATTCCTTGAGCAGGCTCGAATGATTCGTCGCTTTGGGGCCGCTGTGGTGGTTATGGCATTCGACGAAACAGGTCAAGCAGATACACTAGACCGAAAAGTGGAGATCTGTACGAGGGCCTATCGGCTCCTGACTGACAAGCTGAGCTTTCCGCCGGAGGACATTATTTTTGATCCCAATATTTTGACTGTCGCAACTGGCATGGAAGAACACAATGCCTATGCCGTGAATTTCATTGAGGCCACGAGGCAAATCAAAGCCACGTTACCTTTCTGCAAAGTCAGTGGTGGAGTCAGCAATATTTCCTTTTCCTTCCGTGGAAATAATACGGTGCGTGAAGCCATCCATTCCGCGTTCCTCTACCATGCGGTCCAGGCGGGGATGGACATGGGAATTGTAAATGCCGGTCAATTAGGGGTTTATGAAGAAATTCCCAAAGATCTGCTCAAATTAGTAGAAGATGTCTTGTTGAATCGTCGGCCAGAAGCCACTGAGGAATTGGTCGCCTTTGCCGAGACGGTCAAACAACAGGGCAAAGCAATTGTGATTGATGATGCGTGGCGCCAGGGCACGGTAGAGGAGCGTCTGTCGCATGCGTTGGTGAAAGGGCTTGTCGAATTCATTGATGTTGATGTGGAGGAAGCCCGTCAGAAATACCCTAAGCCTCTGGATGTCATTGAGGGGCCTTTAATGGATGGAATGAATGTGATCGGAGAGCTGTTTGGTGCGGGGAAAATGTTTTTGCCCCAGGTGGTCAAAAGCGCCCGCGTCATGAAAAAAGCGGTGGCGTATTTGTTGCCGTTTATGGATGCGGAAAAAGTTGAAGGCGAGAGCCAAAGTCAGGGTAAAATCCTGCTCGCGACAGTGAAAGGTGATGTGCATGATATCGGAAAAAACATCGTCGGTGTGGTGCTGGCCTGCAATAACTATGAAGTCCTTGATCTGGGTGTTATGGTTCCCTGTGACAAAATTTTGCAGACTGCTCGCCATGAAAAAGTAGATCTGATTGGCCTCAGTGGACTGATTACTCCTTCTTTGGATGAAATGGTTCATAATGCACGGGAAATGACTCGAGAAGGCTTCTCCATCCCACTGCTTATTGGCGGAGCCACCACGAGTAAGGCCCATACAGCGGTGAAAATTGCGCCTGGGTATAGCAGCCCAGTCGTGCATGTATTAGATGCGTCGTTAGCAGTTAATGTAGTACGCAAGTTAATGAGTCCGGATGAAAAAAGTGCTTTTGTGCAGGATGTTCAGGCGAAACAACAAAAAACCCGAGAAGCCTATCTATCCAAGTCAACGGCAAAAAAATTTGTATCATTGGAGGAAGCGAGGAAACGGCCATTCGACATTCATTGGGAGACGACGTCCATTGCCAAGCCAAGGGTCCTTAGTCGGAAAGTGCTTGAGGATGTTGCACTCGAGACACTTATTCCCTTAATTGACTGGTCCCCATTTTTTCACGCATGGCAATTGCGCGGTAAATTTCCGAAAATTTTTGAAGACTCGGTGGTTGGGCCAAAAGCCAAGGAACTCTTTAACGATGCTCAAAAGCTGCTGCAAGACATTATTGATCGAAAATTGCTTGCGGCCAAAGGTGTGTATGGACTGTTTCCAGCGAATAGTCAGGGCGATGACATCATCATCTACAAAGATGAGACGCGTTCGGAGGAGGCGTCCGTCTTTCATACGTTGCGCCAGCAGATAGAAAAACCTCAAGGAGATTTTTATTATGCATTGGCCGATTTTGTGGCTCCGCAGTCGAGTGGAAAGGCGGACTA
This sequence comes from Nitrospira sp., assembly GCA_020430245.1. Classification (GTDB taxonomy): domain Bacteria; phylum Nitrospirota; class Nitrospiria; order Nitrospirales; family UBA8639; genus Nitrospira_E. The sequence continues at coordinate 578 of JAGQKG010000129.1, read as the reverse complement.
TATCGGTGGTTTTGCAGTCACGGCTGGCCTGGGCATCGAAGCCCTCTGTCAGAGGTTTGAACAGGATCATGATGATTATAACGCCATTATGGCAAAGGCTTTGGCCGATCGATTAGCTGAGGCCTTTGCCGAATGGCTCCATCGTGAAGTTCGGAAGGAATGGGGATTTGGTCAAGATGAGCAATTGACCAACGAGGAACTCATTCAAGAAAAATATCGTGGGATTCGCCCCGCACCGGGGTATCCGGCCTGTCCCGACCATACTGAGAAACGGCCTTTGTTTGAGTTGTTGCAGGTTGAAAAAACCATAGATATTCAGCTTACCGAATCGTTCGCCATGTATCCGGCTGCGTCAGTCAGTGGTTTCTATTTTGCTCATCCCCAAGCCAAATACTTTTCCGTTGGAAAAGTGCAGCGTGATCAAATTCAAGATTATGCTAAGCGGAAAGGAATGGCTGTCTCGGTGGTGGAGCGCTGGCTGTCTCCAAACCTATCCTATGACCCTATTTGAGGGTATGGAAAGTTTTGACCTTCAATTTTTGAGAGTGGCAGGTATTGCTCTAATTAAACCTTTTGGA
>JAGQKG010000128.1 GCA_020430245.1 Nitrospira sp. | reverse complement strand
GTCTTTTGTTGGGAGCTGAAGACCAATTTCTTAGCGTATTGTGATCGATTAGTATGAGGCTTGACAAGATCCTTGCCGGATATGTCATGGTGTGCCCATGAAAAATTCAGACAATACCCCGCCAGCTATTGTGTCGGAATCATCCACAGACTTGGTGGGACAGTACGAAACTGATGTTCTGTGTCTGTCCGTCTACGGGAAGACCGTTATCCTGATTGGTACGGCCCATGTGTCACAAGAATCGGTGGATTTGGTCAAACTCGTGATTGAACAGGAGCATCCCGATCATGTCTGCGTAGAGTTAGATCCCAAACGTTTTGAAGCCATCTCACATCCCAACCGATGGGAATCGTTAGATATTAAGGAAATCATCCGCAAACAGCAGCTCAGTACGCTGATGGTTAATCTTATCCTGTCTTCTTTCCAAAAGCGGCTTGGAGATAAATTGGGTGTCATGCCAGGCACGGAAATGCTGGAGGCCATTCGTATGGCCGACAAACATAGCGTTCCCGTAACTCTTGCTGACCGGGATGTGCGGGTAACCATGCGTCGGGCCTGGCGCAACACCCCGTTTTGGCGAAAAAGTTTGTTGATCTCCTCGCTCATGCTGAGTGTCTTCGACACCACCGAAGTCTCCGAGGAGGAGATTCGGAATCTCAAAAAGCAGGATGTGCTTTCGGAAATGATGAAGGATTTGGGCAAAGAAGTGCCGACGCTCAAAGCGGTGCTGATTGATGAGCGGGATCATTATTTAGCCAAAAAAATTGCCGATGCGCCGGGTAGTCGGATTGTCGCCGTGGTAGGGGCCGGACATGTGGAAGGTATTTGCCGCACATTACAAGGACGGGAGCCAGTGATCTTGGAAGAGCTAGAGAGGATTCCCCCGGTCTCTCCTGTGTGGAAAGCGGTGGGTTGGAGTATCCCGGCTCTGATTGTGGGGTCAATTGCCTGGATTGGATGGCAAAAAGGATTAAGCGCTGCCGGGGACAATTTATTGTTTTGGATTTTGGCCAATGGCATCCCAAGCGGGATTGGTGGGTTGTTGGCCATGGCCCATCCTCTCACCATTGTTGCTGCCTTTTTCTCGGCACCGTTTACCAGCCTCACCCCGGTTATTGGAGTCGGATATGTGACGGCGTTTGTCCAGGCCTACTTGCAACCGCCCCTGGTACGGGAGTTTCAAACCGTGGCTGAGGATATCGCCATTCCACGAAAGTGGTGGAAGAGTCGACTCCTACGTGTGTTTTTAGCGTTTCTCCTGCCGACGATCGGGAGTCTCATTGGCACATGGGTAGGGGGCACCCGCATTGTTTCAAATTTGTTTTGATCAGGACCGAACAAGAGAACCCCCGTGAGGTTAGGATTGAGGCGCGGAGACTTTAGACGTATGCTGGAAAATACATTTCGGGCAGGTATAGTGAATAAAGCGCCCATCGCCAACGAGACGTTTCAGCATAGACGTTTGACACCAGGTGCAGAGACGTTCGGGAAGGCCTGATGCAGAAGGCGTTACGGGAGGCATGGAATCCGTATTGGTCATATATAAAGAGCATTCTCAAAAACATTTAGGGGGTTTGTCAATGTTTACGACTATGAATGCCTCAAAAATATTGAATGGTGTGGTGCTGGGGCTTTTGATGTTGCTCCCGGTATCCGGATGGTCCGAAACGAATGATGAGGATTTTCCGCGATTAACCGTTTCTGCAGAAGGAACGATCAATGTGCCTCCTGATAAAGCGGTGTTGAGTTTTGCAGTCGAAACGGTCGGAGAACAGCTCTCCGATGTTCAAAAAGAGAATCAGAAGCGATTGGCCAAGGTCTTGGAGGAATGCCGACGGTTTAATATTCCCTCTGAGTTCATTCAAACGACGTCCTTGAATGTGATGCCTGAATATCCGCCACCGCCACCGCGACGTCCAGTCGATGGAACTTTAGAGAACAGCGTTCCCCGGATCATTGGCTACCGTGTCGTCCATCATGTCAATGTGGAAGTGCGTAATCTGGAGGTCGTGGGGGAGGTTGTTGACCGAGTCTTACAAGTTGGGGCCAACAGATTTTCAGGCATCGCCTGGGGACTGCAAAATGAACAGCCGACCAAGCTTGAAGTCTTGAAGCAGGCATCAGCCAAAGCCCGGGCCAAGGCTGAGGCGTTGGCTCAGGCCTTAAACCTCAAATTGGTCCGTATGACTAAAGTCTCAGAGGGTAGAGCCTCTCCATCCCCTCCTGAAGGTCGATACCGGATGGCGATGGCGATGGATAGCGGTGGAGATGCATCGGTGTCGGCAGGAGAAATCTCCATACGTGGTTCCGTCCTTCTGGTATATGAAATCAGCCAGCAGTAATCAATCCTGTCTTTATTCGGTTCCGGTTCCCGGTCCCTGTTTTCATGAGCGTTCCCTCCATGAGCAATGAAAAACCAGAAACTGTCGTACGAACTGAAAAAGCTGGACCGGATCTTGGCGTCCCGGCTCTGGTGGTGTCCGGCTTCCTGGGAGCGGGCAAGACGACTTTTGTCAAACATTTGATTGCTGATGCTCAACGACAAGGCCTGAAGTTGGCGGTGATTTCCAATGAATTTGGTGAATTAGGCATTGATCGAGCCTTGCTTCAAGAAGAAGGTGGTCCAGGCTATGTGGAGCTTGAAGGTGGATGTGTGTGCTGCCAGCTTTCCGGTGAATTACTCAACACCTTACAGAATCTCTGGGAAACCATTCGTCCGGACCGGGTCGTCGTGGAAACATCCGGTGTGGCCTTACCTTTTGAAACCCTTCTGACGTTTTGGCGGGAGCCAGTCACTGAGTGGGTGGGGGAAAGTTTAGCGGTGGTTGTCGTCAACGCCGAACAAGTTGCCCAAGGGCGGGATTTGGAAGGCACGTTTGAGCAACAGGTCTCTTCAGCAGATTTGGTGGTGTTCAATAAAATCGATTTGGTTCCACCAGACTCATTGGGTCCGTTGGAGGACCTTCTCCGCGATATGGCCCCTGATGCCCCAGTGATTCGAAGTATTCAAGGAAAAATCGATACGACGATTGTTTTTCCTTCGGTCCCGATGCAAGGCTCTCCTCCCAACCCTCAACGAAAGCCTGAACTCCTTCCTCACACTCATGAGGAATTTGAGGCGCAGGAGCTTTCCTTTCCCGACGACATCACGCCCGAACAGCTCATTACGCAACTGCAACCACTCCATGCCCTTCGTATCAAGGGTATCGTCAACACCTCGGAAGGTCCAAAGCTGGTCCAAGGCGTTGGTTCTCGAATTGATCTGAGCCCCCCTCCCGCCAATGTTCCTCAGACGATAATCGGTCGCCTTATTTCAATTAGGCGAAAGTAAGACCTTATAGGTTTCTCCCAATAAGCACATGAAAGACTTGTGCTCTGCAAGTCCTAAGAAATTTCTGGCACTTGTGAAAAATGAGTGGGCTAGGTCGCATAGGGGTTAAGCTTTTAGAAATCCAGTTTCCCAGCGATCAGGAACATCACGGTGCGCATGGTTGTGAGTCGGGTATACCCTTGAGCCTTGCGTTTGGCCACCTGGAACAACCCGTTGAGGGCTTCGAGCAGGCCGTGGGTTTGGCGGGTCTGGATAAACGCCACGATCCCCTCGAAATGCTGACGGATTGTTCAGGTGACTGTCTTATCGGATCCATCTTGGATCGTCTCACCTCTGCCCACCACTGACGCAGCATAGCCGACACGACATGGATCTGTTTGCGGGCCAGAATCCCCCGCACGTGTGCCCGGTACTACCAGGCCGGGCCGTGCGTTTGGTCGTAAGCCGTGTCAGTAGGGTAGCCAAGTTCGCCCCTGAGTGACAGACAGCTTGGCCGGATCCTTGAGCAAGGTCCGGTGCAATCCCTTCAACGTCGGATCGGTTCTCCCTTCGGACCGACGCATCTTGTCCACAACCGTCGATGTGTGAGCGATGACATGGAATTTGTCGAAGATGAAGGGATCTTGGGGCAGAATGTTCATCACTCCCTTTATGAAGGCCGGCGACATATCGAGGCTCGTCGACGTGAGCTGCTGTGCCCCACTCCGATGAGCGGACAAGTGGTGGGCAAAGGATTCGAGAGTCGTCGCATCTCTTCCTTCCGTCATAAAGAGGATCTCACGCTGATAGGTATCGGCCACCAAAGTCTCATAGGTCTGCCCCCGCTGACACGAGGTCTGGTCAATAGCGACCGCCTCCACGCCGGACAAGTCCGTGTGACCGGTTTTTTGATTCTGTATGGGATATTTTTGAGCCGGTATTTGTGATGTGGTACAGTGAGAAAATTTTGAACTAGACTATGAATCCGAATGGTGGACAAGACTCGTATTACTGGATGTGGCGAAGTGTCGGATCTCCCAGATCATCCAAAGACTCAGGATCTCCGTTCGGCAGACTGGGAACTGATAGAGCTGATTGGTCGGATAGCTCAAGGAAATGAAACCGCGTTGGGGACTCTCTACGACAAAACGGGATCTCATGTGTATGGTCTGGCCCTTCGGGTACTGGGTGATACTACGATGGCCGAAGAAGTCACCATGGATGTCTATTTGCAGGTTTGGCGACAGGCGGGACAATTTGATCAGAGCAGGGGGAATCCGATGGTTTGGCTCGCAGTCCTAACTCGTAGTCGAGGGATTGACCGCCTGCGGGTCGGCAAGAAAGATCGGGAAGCCCGCGAACCTCTTCGAGAAGTAGTCGAAAAGCCAAGTCCAGAAAGCGATCCCGAACAAAGCAGTTTCTATCTGGAACAATGCCGAATCGTCCAACAGGCCCTCGCCTCCTTGCCTCCAGAACAGCGGGAAGTGATCGAACTGGCGTATTTTGGCGGGCGAAGTCAAAATGAAATTGCGATTCAGATTGGCGAACCGCTTGGCACGGTGAAAACCCGAACGCGATTAAGTATGATCAAATTACGTAGCGTCCTTGGGCATCTTGAGGAAGGGCTTATGTCATGACCCAACAGCAACCCAACGATGAAGTCTTGGAACAGGCGGCGCTTTATGCATTGGGCCTGCTCCAAGGCCAAGAGAAAGACACGTTTGAGAAGCTGGTCACGGAAGGGTGCACCACGTGTCAGGCTGTCAAGGATTTTCAGAAAGTGGCTAATTTCCTCGGGACTGCGGCGACACCCGTGCCTCCTCCATCATCCCTTCGGGCCACGTTGTTGAAACGAATTGCAGCGGAGCAAGAGACCCATCAACAGGCGTTGAGGGCCAAGCCCGCGGGACCATTGGAAGACGCAGGACTAACGTTCGTCCGATCAGTTGATGATCTCTGGAAAGAGATTCTCCCTGGAATCCTGCTGAAGCCGCTTTTTCTTGATAAAGCTCACGGGCGAATGACGGCGCTTGCGCGTATGGCCCCACACAGCCGTTATGCGCCTCATAAGCATACCGCTCCAGAAGAGTTTTATGTATTGGAAGGAACGTGCTTTATAGGCGGACAACTGCTTCATGAAGGAGATTATCATCGAGCAGAAGTTGGAACCGTTCATCATGAGACTTCCACTGAAAACGGGTGCTTGATGTTGATGATCTTCTCTCCGAAAAATGAGATACTCGAAGTGCCAGCGTAAACGTTCTGCCGCCTTCGTTGATAGCTCTTCCCGACTGACACGGTCAAATCCCTCAAGGTCTCAATTGTGGTGTGTAGTGAGAAAGTGTCCGCCATTTGCTGCATGGCTCGAGATCCTCTTCATTTCATTGCTTTTACCTTCGTCTGTGAGTTTTTCTCTCGTGCTAGTGTGACAGCTCAAGAAGACAAGTCGCGCCAATATTTGCGAGGTGATTTCCGAAGAAAGTTCGCCGGCCACCACGGTTTCATCATAAAAAATCCCCTCTGAGCCTATGTTTGCTCAGAGGGGATTTTGCTTCTGCCCCTGTGGTGTTATTTCGTCGGATACTTCGTTGGGGTTTGTTTCTTTCCGAATTCCTTCGCTAACTCCTTGGTTTTTTCGACGATGCATGCCCATTGGGCTTCCAGAGTCTTTTCCCCATCCTTGACATCTTTCAGAAGGCAAAGGCTGATCGCTTCGAGGAATGGAAATCTGTAGTTTCCGCTTTCGATACGACCATAAGACTGTTCGTTGCTGGATGAAGATGAAAAGACTCGAAAATTCTCGAGCATGGTATTCACATCTCCGAACAAATTTTTGTTTTTGGGGTCTCCTTCAATTTTTCCACTGTAGCACGAATGCATCAGCAAACCGACGGGGATACAGGTCTTCTTCATCTTTTTAAATGCCTCGGCAACCATTGTGGCTAAAAGCCCAGATTTAAAGTACGGAGTGCTGTTGATGACCGACACCCCTGTAGAGGAAATCTTGACATGCTGTTGGGGTTTGACTTCCAGAATTCCCTCTTTTTTCGTGTATTTCTTCTTCCATGGGACATCCTCGGCCTTTTTGAACACGATGTTTCCACTTTTTGTGCCGTGGGCATTGACGATGATCAGGACTTCTGCACAGCAATCGTCGATGTTTCCTATAACTTCTTCGAGCTTTTTGCGGAATGTGGAAAAGCTTTTGCTCCAACCCTTGTTATCAATCGCAAATGTCTTCCCGTCTATAAGGAAATCTTCGGGGTTTAATTCGTGCATATTTTCAGTTGGGATCCCTAGCTTTCTCAGGAGCTTCTTTTCTTGTTGTATAAGTTCCTCGAATCGTTTATCCGTATCATCCAAGGTAACAATGAAGGCAAAGTGGTTGACTTTTTCCGGTGGACAGGGAACGTCCGAGGAAAAGGACAACCCGATAATTGGTGCGTGACTCGAAAAGGTGTTGTCCTCGATGCCATCTCCTTCTTCTCTATCTTCAAGGGTGGTATTGGATCCGGTCTGTCGGTTTTGAAAATACGGACCTGTAGCGAATACTCCATGAAACACGTGATCGTGACTACCATAATCGAGGGCATAAGGTTCGCCGTTCGCAAGGGTAACCGCCGGCCCAAATTCACGATTTTCAATGATTTGAAGGTTTTCAGAGTTGCCGTCGATCAGAACCCAGCGCGCATCAGATTGTCCAAAAAAGGCCTCCGGATCATACGCGAAGAATAACCACATATTAGGCTGATCAATCGTAGCGATAGTCTCACCCGTGATGGAATCGTTGATTTGTGATCCCATCGGCAAGGGACTGTAAGGACCAACTAATGCGTAGGGATACGAATACTTTTCTCCAATTGCGGATTGAATGATTTCCGTCAGTTCTCGTCGACGATTGAGCGAAGCCGAATCAGAGATTTCGATGAGGACAGGATTCGCCGATTGCAAACCGACGGAGAGACTCAGGCTATAAAATCCGGTCGGCAGATCATGCGGAGGTGTAAATTGGCCGACTCGTCGATTGTCAAAGATGCCGGCGCCGACATTCTCACTCAGCGTTCCTAGGACTTGAACCGTCTCTTCCCTTTCAGACGAGGTCAAAGTCACCAATATGTGTGAGTTTGAGACCCTATCTGTACTCTCCACAACCACGTTCATGGGATCACCTGCTTGCAATCCTCCTGAGGGGTTAGGTTGACCAGTTTGAATAGAAGAGAAGAATTGCTTCAGAGCAGGAGCTTCCTTTTCATCCACCGGATCTCTTTGTAATCTGTCGGGCACGTCTTCAAGCAAGTGTTGGGTTTTGCCGAAAGTTCCTATCTCGAAGGGAACAGCGACTGCTTTAGAGTCGCCTTCACGTTGAATTTGCTGATTGAAGCCGAAAGTGCCGAGATTGGTTGTGGGTCCCGGAAGATCTATCGAATTGATAGCTCCCACGGAAACTTGATTAGCCGATGGCATCTGAGTAGGCTGCTTCGGAAAGGCATAAAAATTAGTGATTTGAGCCTCTGAGTCGAGGTGGACCATAGGGGCCTCATGATGGTTGCTGGCTCTGGTGATGTTGATATTCCCAAGGACTGTGGTTCCTAACAGAACAACAGATACCATGATCGGAATACATAATCGTTTCATGACAACCTCCTTGCGGCATGGATAAATGAGGATCACTATTTGTATCTCTCTTTCTTTACGAGTCTCATGCGCATGTTGGATCTTTCATTGAAAAACTTGAATTGGAGTGAGGCTGGCCTCTATTTGGGGGGCATCGATTTTTCGGAATAGGATGGGGCTCAGTAACGTAGATTGAATGTCGGGGGTATGGGAGTATGAATGAGAAATCAGGGGAGAAAATTGACCTGCTGAACGGGAACCAGCGGGAGGCAGATTAGCCAATTACACTCTGGTGAATCCTGATCCTATGGCTTCTGCCTCCTGCTGGATGGTCGTGTGCTGTTTCTTGCTGTTGTGTGGCCACACCATGCCGGCAACAAATGGAAAATATTAGAGGACAGGTACAATTGCATTGTCCGATTCTGGTGTCATACGTGTTGGTGCACGTGTCAAAGAACCAGCAAGTGGCCCTCGGTGTGGTGCACGTCTCACCGATCGCGGCGGTACATATGGCACCTGGTGGAACGACTCTCCCGCCAAGAGGTGTGGCACCGGCAGGAACAGGGGTGGGTGGATTATTAGGTCCTTGGGTTCCACTGCAGATCCCCCGACATTCCGAGGACAAGCAGTATTGTGACACTCAGTGCGACGATGCCTTTGATCATCTTGGAATGGTCAGTGTGCGTTGGTTCCATGTGTCCCTCCTTGGTTGGCCATGTTTCTGAGTGATGTATGCGTGGGTAAATGAATGACGGAGCTATTTTTGACAAGCCTCGCACACCGCTTGTATTAACTTGAGCAGTGGCCACTTGAGTTTTTTGAAATAGTTTTCCGCGAGAGTCGGTTGTCCCTTCGACTGGTCTCCACTAGTAAAAAATCTCTTGTCAGAGAGTTCAAGGCCAATGACGTAGTCGACCCTATCATCGGCATATTGTTCAAGCGTTCCTCCCATGGGGTGGTCTTCGATGAGAAGGGTCTGTGCCGTTTTCGCCGATACTCTCATGGCATTCAGTGCCCCAAGAAGTAACAAATGCGGTTGGTCGACAGGAGACTGGATTTTTTGGAAATCAGCTCTGGCATGTTCATTCCAGGTAAATTCCGGGCCGATTCCGTCATGCATATCGACAATTAGTTTGAGCTCCCCGTATGAATTTTGTCGCTCAATGAAATCGATTACACCTTGCACTTCTTTCTCCGAGGCGGCCTCAGGCCCTCTATAAAACCTTCCTGAGGGAATGATGCTGTCTTCATTCCTGTCGGGCGAATCCCAGTTGTACGAGAAATTGCGATTAAGGTCGACACCTGCTGTTCCCGAAATAATGGACTGATTCGCGTCATCATAATTTTGGTATTCATTCCGCCAAACCATGCGATTCTTTCGTCTTGGCGTTTTCCCGGGGTTGAGTTCTAAATCACGGCGACTATCCACATTGACCAGTGGGATGATGTGAATGACGGAATTGTCGACGACCTTTTTCACCAACGGATCTGGCCCGATCTTCGAATATTCCTGAATGAGATAGCGGTAAAATTTCACTAACACTTCCGTGGGATTGGCCTCATTGGCATGTAAACCGCCCACGAACAGGACCTGCGGTTTCCCTATGGGGCTCTCGACCGACAATGCTTCTGATCCGGTGAGCCAACTCATAGTCCCGGTGATGACCAGGTCTCCTATGACCTTTATTTCCGGGCTGACGGAGAACCCCTCGAAATATCCACCCCAGGTCGTGGGTGTTGTCTCGGCAGTCGTGTTTCTTCCAATGGAGATATATGGAATACTCTGAGCGCATACCGTTAGGCCCTTCAACGTTCCTGTCCTGACGAAGGATGGGTGCAGTTTGGCAAGAACCTCCATTTCACTTTTGATCTGAGGCAACGAGGCATAATCCCCAAGTGTCTTCTGAATGGGATCTTTGGGGTTATAGACTGGTGTGGGTTTTTGAAACCCACAGGGGTCGTACAGGGGAGTGGTGGGCTTGCTGGGGGGAGTCTTTTCTTGAAGGACTTGGGCGGCGGTCGTGGTGATAGAACTTGCGAGTACGCCTAGCGCTAGCGTCATAGTGAGGATCAAGTGTCGTCTCACGGTGCTCTCCTCCTTGTGTAGCCGTGTGAATGTAGGATTGAGATTTTTTGATTGTTTTTCGGTTTCATTGGGTTCGCTGATCGTTATTCTCTTTCTTCTTCCTTACGTACCCACAAGCGCCCATGGATCTATCGGTGAATACTTTTTGCTATCAAGTGGGTATTTTCTTTCCTGGTTGAGTGCTGAAAGTGGGGAGCCTAATCGGATTGGGATGTGGGATGCTGCTGGTCACACAATACACTTGCAGGCCTTGAGTGTAGGAATAAAGGAACTCCAAGTAATGGACCAGAAATGTCATTGGCACGCCGACCGGCCATGTGCGCACATGGGTATTGAGTAGCAGCCGAGATCGCCCTGCCTCGGTACCAGACCTCACCCTTGTTTTATTTGGGTCTTCTCCCAAACGAGTGGGGAGAAGTCAGAGCATAGATGCCAAGAACGGCAGTCAGGACAAGGAGATCCGGTG
>JAGQKG010000127.1 GCA_020430245.1 Nitrospira sp. | reverse complement strand
TCAATCATCGAGGACAAAATCTTTACCACTTACTACTCAAGGTCCTTAGAAAACACCCGCTTAACTAGTCATGACCCTAAAAGTTTTTTCAATCCTTCGGCATTCTGGAAGATAACGTAGTACACCTCAATCTCGTTCACCTCCCAATACGTGTTGGCCAGTAAACCCGGGACGCCATATCCGGGTCCCGCAATGTTGTGATATCTCATCCTCGGATATTTCACCAACGTTCCCGAAACCTATTTGAAAACCATGCTGACTCATGACTCATCCATCAATGTTTCAGATTGGAAGTTCTCAATTTCAGAATAATCCGGAACACATATTTCTCACATTCAACCAGCAAAAAAATCACCGCCCCAATTCCAATAATTCGAAGCCAGGCAAGTCCACCAATGCCGGCGGTATGAAACAGCGTCTGCATCACCTCCGTATAGGTAAAGAGTCCTTGAATCCCTAAGACCATGCCGATCGTGAGCGGGACATAGGGGTTGCCTAAAAACCCCCGGCGAGATAGCACCGAACCATAAAAAGACCGGGCATTTAAGACATAAAACGCTTCAAAGACCACTAGCATATTGACGGCGATGGTTCTCGCAGTTTCGATAGACGCCCCCTGGTCACGCTCCCACAGGAACAGACCAAACGTGCCGGCCACCGCCAAAATGGACACAAAGCCGATTCGCCAGAGAAGAAACCGTGACAAAATGGCTTCGCCGGGGTTTCGAGGGGGACGTCCCATGACATCCGATTCGGGAGGTTCGACGGTTAAAGCCAGGGCCAATGTCACGGCGGTGATCATGTTGACCCACAAAATTTGTACCGGCGTAATAGGCAGCATAGTCCCTAACAGAATGGCTGCCACAATTACTCCGGCTTCCGCGACATTGGTGGGAAGAATAAACAGAATGGACTTTTGGATATTGTCATAAACCCGGCGGCCTTCCTCGACTGCATGAGCAATCGAAGCAAAATTATCATCGGCCAGCACCATTTCCGCCGCTTCCTTCGCCACTTCGGTCCCCTTCACTCCCATTGCCACTCCAACATCTGCCCTCTTGAGGGCCGGCGCATCATTCACGCCATCTCCGGTCATGGCAACGACTTCGCCACCCGCCTGAAGGGCTTGCACCAGCCGTAACTTATGTTCCGGACTTGTCCGGGCAAATATATCGGTATTCCGCACGACACGTGCCAATTCCACCTCGCTCAAGGTTTCCAGTACCTGTCCCGAAATAGCTTGCGCTCCATCTCCGATATGCATCTGTAAGCCAATTGTTCTTGCCGTCACCAGATGATCCCCGGTAATCATTTTCACTCGAATCCCGGCTTGCTGACACTGCCGGATCGCTTCAATGGCTTCGGCCCTGGGTGGGTCAACAATGCCGAAGAGTCCTAACATCGTCAGGCCTTGCTCCACATCTCGAAACCGTAACTCTCGATGTTCGTGATTGGTGGACGCAAAGGCCACCGCCAGCACTCGCTGGCCACGCCCCGCCATCTGCTCGATCCGCTCATGCCACGACCGGCTATTCAACGGATGATCCTCCCCCAGACTCCGCTGAAATGCGCACATCTCTAACACTCGTTCCGGCGCACCCTTGATATACATAAATCCATGCCCGGCATGGTCATGATGCAAGGTCGACATAAACCGATGTTGCGATTCAAAGGGAATCACATCCGTACGTGGACACATCTCCTGTTCGAAGTGGACATCCAACGCGGCTTTTCGCGCCAACGTCACCAGAGCCCCCTCCGTGGGATCTCCGTTGATTCGCCAGGCCCCCTCCACGCGGGCCAAATCCGCATCGTTACACAATATTCCGGCCCGAGCGAGTTCCAGCACGTCTGGAAGATCACTCAGCACAACCGGGTTGCCATACAGTGAAAATCCGCCATGAGGATCATACCCAACACCACTAACCTCCAGGGTATACGCCGCAGTGGCCAATGTTTGAACCGTCATTTCGTTTCGTGTCAGCGTCCCGGTTTTATCTGAACAAATGACGGTCACCGAACCTAAGGTCTCCACAGCCGGCAGGCGGCGAATAATCGCTTGGCGTCGTGCCATCGCTTGGACGCCGATAGCAAGCGTGATGGTCATAATGGCCGGAAGACCTTCAGGAATAGCGGCAACAGCTAATCCTACGCTGGCCAGAAACATCTCACCGAAACCATACTCTCGAAAAAAAACCCCGAAGAGGAACACACCAATCGCTCCGGTGATGATTGCCAAGCTTAACCGGCCACCGAATTCTCCGATTTTTCGGAGAAGTGGCGTGGTCAAGGTCTCCACCCCGGCCAGCATGGCGCTGATTCGCCCAATTTCCGTCGCATCTCCGGTCGCGACCACCACCCCGGTTCCCGTTCCATAGGTTACGAGAGTTCCTGAATAGGCCATGCCCTTCCGATCGCCAATGGATGCGGTTTCGGGAACCGGTTTCGTATGTTTCTCAACAGGGACGGATTCACCGGTCAAGGCGGCTTCTTCGATACGCAACTCTTTCACCTTGAGAAGACGCAGATCCGCCGGGACCTTGTCCCCGGATTGGAGAAACACAATATCCCCAGGCACAAGGCTTTCCGCTGGAATGGGGCAACGGGTTCCATCACGAAGCCCGCTGGCTTGAACGGACAACATCCGGCGGATAGCATCCATCGCCCTTTCGGCTTTGCCTTCCTGAAGGAATCCAATAATGGCATTGATGACCACGACGCCGAGGATCACACTGGTATCCACCCAATGACCGAGCATTGCCGTCACGACACCTGCTCCCAGGAGGATATAAATGAGAATGTTGTGAAACTGGGCGAGAAATCGCTGCCAGGACGTCTGCTTTTTAGGCGGACGTAAACGATTGGGGCCATAAAGGGCCAGACGTTGGACAGCCACTTCTTGGGTTAAGCCCCCAAGCTGACTGGCCACGGCCTTAAGGACAGAGTCCCCATCCAAGGCATGCCAGACTATCTCTGGCGTTTTTCGATTGGAAACCGGCATCCTGCTCATTTCAATTGAAGGAAGGACAACACCTGACAAGCGGTTTCAGAATTCCCAGCATCAATACGGAAAACCCGAATGAGTACGTGGTCCCTTTTGATGGTCTTGGGTCTTTTTGAAGGGGGAATATGGATCACCCATCAACCTTCTTTCTCAGAGCGGACAGGGCGGGTCAGCAACACCGAACACGGAGCATAGCGAGCAATTTTTCTGACAATCCCTCCCAATGGGACCGGCTTCCCCCCAACAAATCCTTTTGATCCAACCATAATCAATTTTGCCTTCGAACGCTCAGCGATTTTGACAATTTCTTCAGCAGGATCCCCTTTGGTTAACACCGTATCAACCGCCATGCCAAGACGTTTGACTCTTTGGCTCACTTCTTCCAGGTGGGCGACACCTTCTTGGTGAGCTTTCTCCAATAATTGTTCCGCTAATTGTTTAAATGCCGCTTTTCCTTTTCCCCAATACCAACCCTCCAAATAAGCAGGCCTTCCCACCACATGGGTCACCGTCACCTTTGGAGGGGTCTTACAGGTCAACAGACCGAGCATACCCACAGTATTTAGCGCACTCGATGACCCATCGGTGGCAAGAAGAATTTTAGCGGCGGATTTTCCCATCATCACCTTACTGAGCTTTTTACGAACTAATAGTACTGAACAGGGAGCTTCCCTCATCACCCAATCACTGGTACTCCCAAGGAGAAACCGCTTGATGTTGGATAGACCTCGAGTTCCTAAGATCACCAGGTCAATCTCATAGTCCTTCACGGCCTGTAAAATTTCCGCACCCGGAAGGCCTTCCAACACAAGGGACTTAACGGTCCAAGTCCTTTCTTCGACAATTTCCTTCTTTATGTGCTGAAGAAAGCCCTTCGCTTCAGTGAACAATTTTCCCCTTGCCTGGGAAATAACCCTATCCCAACTGGAAGGCCCATCCGACGGTGTCAGAGCAGAGGCGTGTTTCATCTCAAGAACATGGATCAAATATATTTCTGACGCCTTTGGCCATTCCACCGACTTCACAAATTTCATGGCTTCCCGCGAATGTTCGGAAGGATCAACCGCCACAAGAATTTTCATCCCGTTTTCCTTTTTTCAAGAAATTTGTAATTTTTCTAGGCTTACCGAAGCTCTGGCATTGGCAGCCGGTCAAATAAATCTGTCAGATCCTGAAGCCGGGTTCCAATCTCCTCCGTCAGCTGATCGGCGTGAAATCGCCACTCCCAGTTTCCTTTGAGCGTGCCCGGGCGATTCATCCGGCACTCACTCCCCAATCCCAAGATGTCCTGAAATGAAATCATGGCGAGTTGGGCGACGGAACTCATGGCCAGTCGAATCAGATCCCAATGAAGTCTCGACCGTCGGTCCCAAGATAGCTGCGCACACACACGCTCCTAGTCGATTTCTTCATGGGATTGGCTCGTATCCTTCCCCGGTTCAGCGGTAGACCATCCGACTGTCGTGTTATGGTCATGAATGGTGGTATAGACGATGGAGTTCTGGGTAAAGTGATGAGGACGATAATGATGAGCTTTCTGGTCGTTGCCGAACGCCATTTGTAAAATTCGCATGCCAGAAAAACCACAGGTATCGCATAACGCCTCAACCTCCGGAGAAATCACACCAGGATCTAGGGACATCGGATGCAATAAGACTCCACTTCCTCTAGCCAGACTCACCATGATTACCGGCTGAATGCACTAAGAAACTATTCAGTTGACGGGTTAAGACGCATTGACGTTTTCTTGATTTTCAATGTCTCAGACCAGACATTCTTGGACGTCCGGCCCTCCAAATTATTTTGGGCCTTTACTCTTTTCGGAGGATTTCTTTTGGGGTTGCCTGTGCTTCCTGGCCGCGCTTTCAGGTTCAGCCTTCGCTTTGCTTTCCCCTGCAGCCAAAGGAACATTCCTATGGAGAATTTGCCGCTCAGCCTCAAGCCAGTCGTCCAAGTCCTTCCCTTTCGTCCGGCCTCGTGACTCATACAATTCAAACGCACGTTTGGCAATGCTTGAGTGCAATGCCATTTTAATCGCAGACTCCACCTGATCAAGATTCACCGCCCCGCCATCGCCTTGAAAGCCTCCAATAACCTGATCCACGCCAAGTTGGGACGCCTGTGACATCAAGGAACGCACCGAGGTTCCGGCCAGCGCCACAATGCCTCCATGATAATTTTGGGCTCGTAGTTCCTTTAGCACGTCAAGTCCGTTTGGTTCCGCCACATACATATCTAACACGATCACTAAGGGGGATTTTTCCTTCACCAGGGAAATCACATCCTGTCTATGAGGAGGAACACAGACTTCATGCCCTTTCTCAGAGAGAAAAGCAGAAATCTTTCCTCGAAATTCCTCGTGAAATGTCACAATCATAATCATCAAGAAATAACCTCCCTCTCAAAATCCCAGGGAACTACTCAGCCACTCTTCCAGGGTTAGAAGTACAAATTCTATACCATTTTCATTTGGTAAATATATCAATGAACATTCTCTGTAACTCAAACAGCACCGTCAGCTTATTCAGGTCCAGGAGGTCTCTTTTTCCAGCCTTTCACCAAAACGACAAAACCGATCATCCCGATGATGAGCGCCAATCCACCCAGTAACATTAAGGCATCCATTTTGTCTCCTCCCGTTTTAGGACATTCCCCTCCTCAACCCTCCTAGCAATTGAGGTGAGAAATGAGCGACATGCAAAATCCGAAAAAAATCATTTAAGCCAACGACTGGACAAACTCTTAGGGCAGGTATCGCCGGTCTATTCAGGCCTCCGGACTTCTGCTTTATCTTTTCTCAAGGACCGTTGATTCGAAATACCCCTCCGCAATCAATCATGAGAGGCATTCATTTTCGCTACCCCAGAAATTCAAAGGTTCCTTTGCCTGACAGGCTTTTTCCATCAGCATCCTCTGTCACCAATCGAAAAGAGCCTTTAATTTTGGTACCTGACAATTTTGTTCCCTCAGAGAGGAAGCTTTCCAAGGTCAGAGTTCTTTCAGTATTGAACCCAAAAGAGGTAAGTTTCCCATCGACAATGCTCTCAATTCGAACTTCAAAATTTTCCCCCAACGCCATTGGATCGGCTGCAACTAATTCATATGTACCGGATTTCGTGCTGGCGGGTATCCTGAAGGTCACCAACGGATCTTTAGTTCCGCGCTCATTGGCGATCAAATAATACCCGGAACGCACGCCGTCAAGCGTATTTTGCGAACGTAGATATGTCGCGACGCCAGGCCCGGATATTTTGGTTTTCACAGACTCCGAGACTTTCCCCTTGAATCCTGGCTGCTCCACACCGGCATCCTCGGACACCGGTTCAGCCGGTAATTCGTAACATCCGGCAACCAGAAGCAGTATGAGTCCGGCTCCAAAACATAAAATTTTATGTAATAATGATGTCATAATCGGGATCCGATTCATTATATGAGAAATGGATAGATGAACAGTTGTTTCCTCATGGCCATGGGTACCTGGGCAAGAACCCGACGATGACGGGGAACAAGCATTTCTGCGTGCTTACTTTCAGTTAAACAAAAAGCCAAAGAAAATAGGTAGAGGGAAAATCCTGACAAAATATTTGTCATTCACGATCAAACGCCCAAAGGATATAGAGGAAAAGGCAGGACCCTCCCGGTATGTCTTGAACATTTTTGAGGAATTGAATGGCAAATACCCGTAAAAATTAGGTAGGAGTCGTCTGCTTCTCAAGTATCTTTGATTCCAATTTTTTCCAATCGATAGACACTGTTCCATCTTGGGTTTCATGAAATTTCTTCCAGGAACTCAGCAAGTTCAGGCAGGCGTGATCAATAACGGAACGTCGTCCAAGGCATTGGCAAATTTTGGGAGATTCACGAACGTGGCCGTATCTGAAAATTTGATGGAAATCGGTTTGGTGTTCGTCCTCTGGTCAACCGCAACCTTAAGGATATTGGTTGAATAAATTAATTTCGCAAGTGCCACACCGAACCCTACAAGCACTCCTATGAGGAGGTTGGTTGTCACAAGAGTCACCGCATACACGACGACTTCTCTCCGTCCAAACGTTGAAAGTGTCCGAATAGCCAGAACATGGGTGGGTATGGCCAGCGTAGAGGAGAAGAGCGGCCAAACTTGCGATGGGAACCAACTCGAGTGTTTCAGGAAAGAGTCCGACAAACAAGAGTAACCAGGCACGGATCTTCCCCTGAAACCGTGGACACGTGTTTAAGCGGTGGCTGCCTGTTGTTCATATTCGCCAGGGGTTAAATAGCCCAGTGTCGAATGGCGCCGCTGCCGATTGTAAAAAAACTTCGATGTGTTCAAAAATCTCTTGTTGCGCTTCCTGTCGCGTTCGATACTGGCGAGCATGCGTCAGTTCCACCTTGAGCGTGTGAAAGAAATTTTCGGCCACGGCATTATCCCAACAATGTCCCGTCCGACTCATACGACACTGAAGCCCGGCGGCGTTCAGCACGGCCTGAAATGCCTTGCTCGCATATTGCACAGCTTGATCCGAATGATGCACGAGACCTCGTCCAGGCTGGCCGTTCTTCATAGCCATGGTAAAAGCGTCGAACACCAGTTGGTGCATCATCCACCGATCCATAGTCCAACCCACGACTTTGCGATGATATCGATCGAGCGTCACGGCCAGAGACAGCCGCCCCTCTTGAGGGGGATAGACGTGATATCGGACACCCAATTGCGATTCGGCTTCACCACAGTAACCTGCCGGTTCAGACTGTTAGGCGCGACTGGATGCACATGTTTCGAGTTGGTGGTGGCTTTGTATGTTCGTTTGTGCCGTGAGACAATTCCATGCCGCCGCATCAGTTGAGCCATGCGATATTTGCCACACGTCTGTCTTTGAGCTTGAAGGTCGGTAGGGATTCGTGGGCTTCCACAGGTCTGGCGACTCCGGTAATGCACAGCCTTGATGGCTTCCACCAGCCGCCGATTCTCTCGGGCACGTGGGCTCGCGGGACGCTTCAGCCAAGCATAAAACCGACTCCTGCCCTCTTCCAAGACCTGACACAGCAGGCTGACTGGAAATGCTTTTCGATGATTCTGAATAAAGGCATATCTCATCGCGAATCCTTGGAGAAGATGGCTGTCGTTTTTTTAAGATGTATGACCGCTTTCTGAGACAGACGAAGGTGCCCGAAGTTCTCACGCTATTCCAACGCCTGCAGACCCCTTCGCGCCAGCAGCATCTCCCAGCGTTTGACCGCTGTGTCGCACGAGGAGGTAAGAATAGAAGAAGAGCGATGTCGTTTGACCGATTACGAGGCAGTCGGTCCCGTCGACATTAAAGACGGGATAACGGAGACCGGGGTGTTTAATAGCGACCATTATCCAAACATAGGGAACACGGTTTCTCCTATGTGCTGTTGGAATTGGACATCCATCCAAGAGTCCTCAGGGCACTATTGGTCGCACATTTTTTCACACTCCATTATTTTTTCCTGTGTGTCAGAAGCACTCAAATGTGCATCAACATTCCAAACCTCTCGAGGACTCAACAGGCCCTGAGTCCTAACAAATTATTCTGACACGAATGTTAGTGCCATAAGGAAGCGGGCAATAGCTTATGCAGTGGGATCCGCGCCCAGCCAGGCCCATGCTTCGTTTTCCTGCTCTTCTGGAAATGTCCGCATATCCATATCCGCGAACGCAGGACTCACCGTCTCAATAATCTTGCGCATCCAGTTCGGCGCCCCGATAATGGCATAGCGCTCGACTTTCTGTATGGCGGCCAGTTTCATCGACGCCAGTCCACTTTGCATGAATATTGCCGGATCGATACCGCCAAAATGTCTGATCCGGTTCAGCACACGAATCTTCTCGTGCCCCTCCAGGAACAATTCGAATTTTTTAATAACCTCAGGCATTTCCTTCGCCGATATCACTCCATTTATCTCAAAGGCAAAGACATCATCCTTTGATGTGGAGAGGAACCGGAAAGCAGGAGGTTGGGATTTGCGGACTTTCGGCAATTCCGATGCCCACGTCAAAGCCTCATCACTCTCACCATGCGTGAATACCTTCATCTCCACGGTCGGAAGTATAGTGCTCATGAACCGGAGCACGGCTTGGGGCCATTCCTTATCCGAAATAAAAGCGAAGCGGGTAAATTGATCAATATGCCTGAGAAGCTCGAGATCGGCCTTCGCACCTTCAACAAGGGCATCGGCGTTCATGTCCGACAAGCCTGTGAAGTCCACCACCATGCTAAGCTGATCATGGTTGAGCAGTTTTCCATCAAGAATATCCTTATACGTTTTGATATCGTCGCCCGTAAGTTTCCCGCTGAGATGCATGGCAATCACGTGATCCGGCGCGGTTACTTGTTGATACATAATGATTGCCTCCAGATATTTGAGGTGTGTTTGAGACGATTCATTCTGGAAATTCTGTATGTAAGACCGAATAGGTTTTCTCTATATTAAGGTCCCCACACATAATCCACCTGCTCAAGCAAAACAATGGGGAGAATCATTCCTTCGCCTTCAGTCTCAGTGGAAAAATCATATAAAATGGATTCCTCCGGGATCAAAGTCCCTTGCTAAAGAATTGTCACATCAACGGATTCCCCCTTTACCCCTTGTATGGCTTCTAATATCGTAGCAGGAGGAACTGCAACCATCTCAAACGGATCCTTCGCAATTTTAAATCTGACAATTCCCCAAATCCGCCACCCCCGCACACACAGAGAGCAAGGGCCTCGTTAACAACAACGAACAAATCGCAATGGGATCACCCATATTCAGTGGCGTTTTCTCATTATTTTTGGTGCATGCCTCACCCTCCGGGTTTCTCTGGCGATCCCCTTAGTCAAACTGTTTTCTAAATCTCCACACGCCGAACCCGAAGGTCGCGCTTCCTAGCAGCCCCATGGGCAACACTAAATGCCAGAGACTGGCAAGCCCGGCTCCTTTAAAAAAAATCCCATGGGTAATTTCTATGTAATAGCGTAAGGGGGAAAAAATCATGACATATTGTACCCACTTCGGCATAGCCTCCATGGGAGTGGTAACCCCGGACAAGAGCAGAATAGGCACCAAAACCAGAATGGTCATCATCCCAACTTGAGCCTGGTTTCGAGCCAGCGTCGCGGCAAATAATCCAATACCGGCCGTGGTGAAAACGTACAACACCATAATGCAATAGTATAAAGGCAGACTGCCGGCAATCGGAACATGGAGGATGGGACCAAGCACACCAAAAATACTCACACTGACCGCCCCGACGATCATCAACGTCATGGCCAGGACTTTTGATGCCATGATGTGAAAGGGCGTCAGAGGCGAGACCAGTAACTGCTCAATCGTTCCGCGCTCTTTTTCCCTGACGAGGGCTGCCGCCGGTAATAAAATCGCAAAAAGCGTCGTCATGCGAAGAATGTGCGAGGTCGACTCGAACCAGGCATCTTTTTGCTCAGGGTTATACCACACCCGATATTCGCCGCGGATTTGAGGCAACACATTCTGTCCACTTGAA
>JAGQKG010000126.1 GCA_020430245.1 Nitrospira sp. | reverse complement strand
TGATCAGGTACGAAAAGGAGAACACAAAGCCAGATTTTGTGCTGACCCTGACGGGCCGAACGGACTCTTGAATGTCCTTGCGCTGAACGCTCTTACGATGGGCATTCCCTGCATGTACTATGGCAGCGAACAGTATTTTGACGGGCACGGGCAGAGTGATCAATTCATTCGTGAATGTATGTTCGGAGGAGAATTCGGCGCCTTTCAAAGCCATCAACGGCATTTTTTCAATGAAGAGAGTCCTGCGTACCGGCAACTCGCTATCATGTTACGCCTTCGTCGTGACAAGTTTGCATTACGACGAGGCCGGCAATACTTGAGAGAGATTTCCGGAAATGGGATCGACTTCGGGCTGCCGCACATGCTGGGTGGGCAGATTCGTTCGGTGATTCCCTGGTCCAGGATTTTCAATGACCAGGAAATTCTCCTGGCGATGAATACCGACTATGCGGCCCCCCGAAGCGCCTGGGTGACGATTGATGACGGACTCCATCAGGCCGGGCACACACTCACGTGTCTCTATTCAACCAATGCAGGACAGATCGGTCAGGAGACGACTGTTGAGTCGAGAAATGGCAAAGCAGCCGTGCTCACCCTTCCGGCGGGTGGATTTGTCATCTATGAGTGAAAGAATGTGGTCAATGGGAGATATGTTCGTCAAGGCTCGGTTGCGGGAGGATTCGTTAAGGCTTCGCCAGTCATGGGCACAAACACCACCGGCAACAATTCGCTTTCCTGGTATCCCTCCTCAGTGCGACGAATTAACAGAAGACGTTGAGGGTAGTCTCCGACGGGAAGAATGAGACGCCCGCCGATCGCCAACTGCTCTAAGAGTGGTTCGGGAATATGGTTCGGCGCGGCCGTCAGGATGATCGCATCAAACGGGCCTTCACCCGGCCAACCCTTATAGCCATCACCAGCCCGCACAATCACATTGTCGTACCCGAGTTCTGCCAGGGTTTTTTTTGCTCTTGTGGCCAGCGGTTCGACAATTTCGATGGTGAACACTGTGGATACTAATTCAGCCAGGATGGCGGCCTGATACCCGGAACCCGTGCCTATTTCCAAGACTTTCTCATCCGGGTTCAATTTCAGAGCTTGCGTCATATACGCAACCATGTAAGGCTGAGAAATCGTCTGCCCATAGCCAATCGAAAGTGGGAAATCTCCATAGGCCTCTTCAGCATGTGAATCAGGCATAAACCGGTGCCGGGGGACCCGACGCATGGCCGCGACAACGGCTTGATCGGTAACACCCCCCGCCACGATTTGGGTATCCACCATCCAATCCCGTTCAACCTGTCGTGTGTGATTGTTCTCCTGCGTCATAGCCTGATTTCCATTTCCACATCCGGACAGAATAAACCATACTCCGCCAAATATCACAAGGCAGGCAAGTGAATGTATTTTTCTCCTGTGTATGATTGCGATGTTCATGTGACCCCGGAGACTCCATTATGCTTTCTCATCAGAAAATACAGTGGAATTCCAATACTCAGTGTCAAACAGGCCCAAACCGCTTCACCTGGTTTTTCCACACTGAGAAAAAGCATGATCACTCCGGCAACCAGGATATAGCCCACGGGCAACACAGGATAGAAGGGTACCTGATAGGGACGAACCAAGTGCGGACGCCGTTCACGAAGAATAATGACAGCCCCGACCGTCAGCGCCGTAAATGCCGTGATCACCATTCCACTGTAAATCACCAATTGTTCAAAGGATCCTGAAAGCACTAATACGGTGACCCACAGACTTTGGAGAACAATGGAACGAACCGGGGTGCCATGATAGTGCTCCGTATCCGAAAAAAAGGCCGGCAAAAACCCGTCCTGTGCCATCGCATAGTAGACCCGTGGTCCGGTCCATATCATGGCACTCACCGCACCGGCAATGGAAATACACAACATGATAGTCACAAATTGAGCGGCGGTCGGACCAAACATTCCCACCGCAACTTTTTCCGCAACAGGCATGAGTGGAGGTGCAGCCAGGGCTTGAACCGGTAACGCATAGCAATACACCACGTTCAGCACCACATAGACCGTGCCAACCAGCAGAGTCCCGCCTATCATTGTTCGGGGAATAGAACGGGTCGGATTGATTATTTCTCCGGCAATGTACCCTGCGGCATTCCATCCCGAGTAGGCATAGGTCACAAAAATAAAAGACACGACCAGTGTCCCCGATCCGACATCCGGCTTTCCGGAGGTCATACCCAAATGTTCCCAATTACCATGACCTACCATGAAGGCCCCAATGATGAGAAGCAGAATCGCGCCAATCTTTAAGATCATGAGGAGCTGCTGAAGCACCCCGCCCGGGCCAACGCCTGCCACATAAACCACGGTCAGGCTCCAAATTAAGGCCAGAGCAAAACCCTTGATGAGGATGGAATCCGGTTCATTTGGAGTGAGTTGAACCACATAGGAGGCAAATCCCATGGCGCTAGCCGCGATGGCGGCTCCAAAGCCCACGGTAAATGAAGCCCACCCGCTTAGGAATGCGACAAAGGGATGGTAGGCTTCCCGGAGATACACATAGTCTCCTCCGACAAAAGGAAAGGCGGCTCCCAGCTCGCTGTAACACATCGCCCCCGTAAGAGCCAATAACGCGCCCCCTCCCCATAACAGAAAAATTAGCCATGGATCCCCGATGTCCCGGGCCATAAAACCAGTCGTGGTGAAGACCCCGGTGCCGATCACACTACTGACCAGCACACAGGTAGCCGTAAACCCGGTAATCCGACGGGAATCCTCTGCCAACAAACCGTTTTGAGATGGACATTCAACCAATGTGTTGTCAACCAATCATGCATCCTGCCAGGCAATAGAATCTATCTGGTAAGCATTTGATTGCGTCGCCTATCCCATTGCGATGATTTCATGATGGCCGTCAGCATATCCCGAATTGCCCTTTGGCCAAGGCCTCGCAAAAATGTTCCATGTCAGCCAACTCCTGCTTGATCAGGGCTTGGACCTCTCCCGAAATCCGCTTGAGTGAAAATCCCTTCTTCACCCCAACCTGAGCCGACACAACCAGAGGTTCGTTCACCCGTGCACCGATCCGACTAACCATCCATACCGTGGCATCGCGGACTCCGGGTATCTGTGCATATACCTTCTTGGCAGTTTCACGAGCCCACACATTATAAATTTTCCCGACATGGCTAACAGGGTTTTTCCCGGCAGCCGCCTCTCCGCTCATCGGTCGATTCAGAGCGATGACCCCTGAAATGCGGTTTCCCCGTCCTACCTGTCCGGAGTCTCCCTGTTCCGCAGAGGTTCCCAATAAAGTCAGATACATGCCCTTCAGTCCTTGGCCAGGGTGATCAAGCGCATTCACGACCACATCCACCTGCATACAGGAATGAGGTTGCTCATGAATAAAGCGCTGCACATTCTGAAGAACCTTCGCCTTTCGGTCAAAATAGGCCTTTTCTGAGGTGATCCGTTTGGCAAGAAACGGCATGGCCACCGTGACTGACAGCATCCGGTCCATTCGAACGGCCATGACTTTGACGTCCTCCCCCGTTTCGGGAAATGCCCGCTTAAACCGTGGCCCGTTTACATACTGTTCTAGGTCCACCACCAATTGCTCAGTGGGAGTGAGCGGGGCATAACCGACTCCGGCTGAGGTATCGTTCGCGGGAAACAACCCCGAACCCTGTTCAAAAATTGAACCAAGTGCAGCGGAAGTCGGTTGCAACTCAATTTGATACCTCATGTGGGTATCGGGATTCACATTGGGCAAATGACTCTTAATCCACGTTCGCGCCGTCTCAACGGCGATGTCGGACACCGGAATCGTTTTTCCCGGAACACCGAAGGAAGCCCGATCCCCAAGAATCAAACACATCGGATGGGTGACTCGACCGCCTCCCACGTGCAATTTAACCTGACCCGCCACCAGCAGACATTTATCGATATTATGGTGCAAAATGCGACCGAAAGTTTCTTGATACGCCTTGGACAGTTGAATGGAAACGGCTTCAGCAATGGCATCACAAATCGTATCTGGATGGCCCTTGCCTTTCCGTTCGACAATTTCAAGAGGTTGCGCGGCGACCGATAAGGCCGGTCCCTGGTGAATCAAAATACGCGTCTTCATCCTAAGCATCCCTCAGGGAGCCGTGATGTCACCGGACTTGTCTCGCAAGGTCTTCACCAATTCTTCATAGGAGGAATCTCGAATAATGCGATCGAATTGAACCCGGTAATTTTTCACGAGACTCACTCCATCAACCACGACATCGTAAACCCGCCAATCCCCATCCTTGAGTAGAAGCCGATAATCAAGAGAGATTTCCGTTTTGTTTGACACAATGGCGGTCTGTACTTCTGCGAAAGCATCTTTCAGGCGTTCCTTGAGATACTGGACGGTTTCTCCGGAATAGTTCTCAATTTTTCCCGCATAGGTTTTCGAAAGCAGCGATTGAAACAATGTCGCAAATTCCTGATGCTCCGCCTCACTTCGATTCCTCCAATGCGCGGCCAGTGATCGTTTGGCCATCTCTTCAAAATCAAAATGTTGTCCAATAATCTCCTCCAACAAATGCCGGCGATGGGTCGCTTGATCCGGCGTCTTGAGGCCTTCGTCACTCACCAACCGGATGACCTCATCAATGGTGCCTCTAACCACAACCGTTGGAGAATCCACACCCAGGACACCGCCCGACCAACACAACACTCCCAGGGCAAAAACGGCTCCTACAGAAATCGTTTTCATGCTGAAACGTCTTCCAATCACAACGAAAAACCTCAATGATCCGAACACCCACAATTCTCTTCAGTAAATGGTTTCCTGAAAACCAGGGTCTCTCAGTTTCAAAGAGGCGTGCAAAAATGTTGAACCACGACCTTCTCCTGTCGATTATCTTTCACGCTCCATCGAGAAAACGTCGTTCTTCTTCAGGAGCGCATATCAAACGCAGAATCCTCCCCTTCCAAGCACGGGCAGATTCACACTATTCAATTTTTACGCTGACATGCCGTTTTTGGGCATCTTCGATCTTTGGAAGCCTAACTTCCAGAATCCCATCCTTAAACGTGGCCTTCACTTTGTCGGCTTTCACGGCACAAGGCCATTGCAGACTCTTGGAAAACGACCCGTAGGCTCGTTCGGAATAGGTATAGTCTTCCTCCTTAATCTCCTCTTCTTTTTTCTTTTCTCCGGAGATGGTCAGCATGGAATCCGTCAGATCAATCTTAAGGTTTTCTTTGGAGAGACCTGGCACTTCGGCCTTCAGCACCACTTCCTTCTTCCCTTCATACCAGTCGACAGCAGGAACTGGCACGTGCAATGATTCGCCCAGCAAACCTCATGACATCCCTCACATGCCAGGCGTTGATGGCCATAACCGTGAAAAGAGACGCCACAAACTTCCACCATCATTTGATCCATACGTTCAAGCAACCGGTGGAAATTCCCTCGACGAACCAATTCTCTTTTCTGAACCGGAGTGGCTTCCTTTTTATCCTTTTCCATGCGCAGTGCGCCATCACATCCCTATTTGACAAGTATGATAATTGGGAACAGTTTTTTGTAAGTAGAAGAAATGCAACTTATATACCCTTCTTAACGATTCACGGGGATAAGAAAAATTTCCGTCATGCCCATCAGTGTTTCTCCGGCATCCCTCGGGACTTCCTTGCGAATGATACATCCCGGTCAACCGGCGGGATGACGAAAGAGAGAGGCTGTCCTTAAAGGCACAAGGCTTGCTTCAACTCATGTAGGAGCAAAGATTCTGATTTCCTGGCGTTTACGGAAACCCTACCCTGCCCACGTTTCAACCATTACCGGCCAGAGGCCAACACATGAAACAAGATAACGTAGAACAGCTAAAGGCAGAAAATTACGAAAAAACAATTGTGTCTGTTGAGCCATCCGGATGGTCCGGGGCAGTCAAATCTCTCATGAAGAATCAAGAATTTTTATCCATGACCTTAAGTGGCGGAACCATTCTAGAGATTGGAGGGTTGTATATTCGAGATGGGAGTCATACCTGATTTCATCTCAACCCGTTTAAATTTTCATTCACTCCATTCGTCTGAAAAACCTTTTGTGGGGTTATGAGTGCAAGAGGAAGGAGGAACACATGAGTCTTCATGCGGTCGCCACAGTCGGCCTCAGGACAATCCAACAAATCGCCACACTCCATGATTTCCGATTTCATCACGATCAGAATGGATTGGCCATAACAAAAGAACTCCTCACATCTTCCCTTCCAGGTGCGCCGGTTGTCGATCCTAACGGGCACTGCGTTGGGTTCATCAGCCAATTCGATGTGCTGGCCGTACTGGAAGCCGGACGGGATGTCAGCCAATTAACCGCAAAGGAGATCATGGTGCCGGACCCTATCGCTATTCCTATTTCCACCACCTTAGCTGAGGCTGTCAGACTCATGAAGCACAA
Source organism: Nitrospira sp. (assembly GCA_020430245.1). Lineage (GTDB taxonomy): Bacteria > Nitrospirota > Nitrospiria > Nitrospirales > UBA8639 > Nitrospira_E. The sequence continues at coordinate 4,160 of JAGQKG010000126.1, read as the reverse complement.
TCATTTTCTGGTACTTCCAGTGGAGGAAAATGACGTGGTGATAGGATGCCTGACCCGGCAGGATCTTTTACGGGCATGGGTAGATTTGGGATTAGAGCAAAAAGACTAAGTGAAAATTGAGCACAGGAAAAGTGTTGCAATTTGGGGCCATGGGAAAGGGAAAAGCTGTTGCAAGATGCGACATCATCGGATTTTCAAGAAACTTATTGGCTTTATCCGATAAAAAAGAGCCATACCTTCTCAGTCTGATCATACTCGTCCTCAGTGGTATGTGTGTCTTGTTATGGCCGGGAGAAGCCCGACCGCAGAATCCGCACACCACGGTCTCTGGGGGAGAATCAATTTATCGTCTGCATTGCCTCCGATGTCACGGCAAGACGGGCAACGGAAGGGGTCCGGACTCATCGGCATTAATCGTACCGCCAACAGATTTCCATTCTTCGGAATCTACGGCCAAAAGTGAGTTGGACCTTCGTGCGATCGTTATTTGGGGACTGGTCTTTAGCCCCATGCATGGTTGGTGGGATCGATTAAGCTCAGAGGAGATTCGGGAGGTGGTCAATTACATCCGGCAATTAGCCCCCTATCAACCCCGGATCTAAAAAATGAGGTAAAGGGAACCTAACAAGGAGGACAGATGATGCCTCTTTACGATTACAAATGTCTCAAATGCGGCAAAGAATGCCTTCTTGCGCTTACACTGAAGGAACATGAAAACAAGGCCGCAACATGCCCTTCATGCGGAAGCAAGAAACTTGAGCAACTGATCACAAGCTTTATCGCGAGAACCAGCTCAAAAAGTTGACCCCTGAAAAGATCGCCGGGTGAGGGAGCAAAATCTTTCGCCTAAAAATTTTTGGTGGTGAGGTTACATCCGGGGCACCTTCATTCATTCCAACAGGATCGTTGATTGGTCTTTTGCCTATTCCTTGCAGCTCTTCTCTCTCGGAGAAAAAACGTGACATCCAAAAGGATCGAGACGGACGTATAACCCATTTTGGATAAGATCCTCTTGCCTACCCTCAAAAGATCGATCGCTGAACTGGTCATACAAGGTGTAGAGAGAGCGCTTCTGCGATGCAATTCCAAGCGCTCCGTTCAGCCGAATATACGCTTGGGCCACCATGGGACTCAGATTCACCGCAATGAGTCTCCAATCTCGGTCGGTGGTCCATTGATACGCTACGACATTATTGAAGGAATCGTCGCCGGCAAAACCCACAGTAAGCAGGCTCCACAGTCCAGCGTGAAACACGTCATCATTGGTAATGGCCAGGATACGTTCATAAAATGCAACGGTCGCTTCATCAGGGGATTCGTCCTGGGCTCGACAGAGTTGAACCGGAATTCGGATACGCCTTCCAGTGAGTTGCCCTTGATGATACAGACGCATGCCCGGCAATGTGGCCATGAAAACCCCGACCGCAGGGAGACGGACGTTACCAAAGGCCACGGCACTTCTCGGCTCATCGTGATTTTCCAAAAATCGTACAAGTTTAGCTTGAAAGAGGGGATCGGCCTGAAGATGCAGGGCGACCTCATGCGGGGTCGAATGGCGAAGCCGATCATATAACCGTTTGTCGTAGGTAAAGTGAAAGCCAAGTTGCTGAAGCTCCCATTCCCGATCCCAATATACCTCTGCAATCCATATACAATTCGGAAGGAGATGGATGGCCTCTGTCCAGAATTCCCTGGAAGGGCAGACGTCGCCCTTCACATGATTTTTCCAGGTCTGTGCAAACACCTCATTGAGCACCAACATCGCCATATCGCAGCGAACGCCATCACAATAATTTGCAATATGTTGCAATTCGCGAATCAATGCCTTACGCATGTCAGGATTGAAGTAGTCTAATTGCGCGGTGTCCGTCCAGGCGGGGCAATGGGGATCCTGGCCATGTGCCAGATATCGAATGCCTTTTGAGGTGTCGATAGGGAAAAACCTTGACGGGAAGTTTGTCACATCCCGAGAGGTCCCTTGAACATAGTACTCCGGATATCTGGTGGTCCACTCATGATCCAATGCGGTGTGATTGGGCACAAAATCCAGAATTAATTTCATGCCGCGGTCATGGAGTTTTCCCAATACGTCCTTCAGTTGATCCCAGGACCCCAGCTCAGAATCCGGCTGATACGCCCGGACGGCATAGGGGGAACCCACGACCTCGGATTCCTGCCACTCGGGCAGCGCTTTGGCGTATTCGGTTTGTAAATCAGCATGTTGTCGTGCGATCCGCCGACCGAGGGGACTGCGTTCCCATAAGCCCATGAGCCAAATGCAATCGAATCCCTTGGCGTGAAGCTCGTCCCATTCATAGTCAGGTACGTCACCAAGGCGAATCGTTCGGTTCATTTTCCGAGAGAGGTCATGCAACCATACCCAGGTATTGATTTCATAGAGATGGGGGTGCGGACGGGATAAAAAAGCCGAAGCTTGCCGTTTCATAAGAGTAAATCCAATCAGTCTAATCCAAGTTACCCCAGGAATTTCACTCGATCGGACATTCGATTGCCAAGAGACGTTTTTCGGTCCATGAAATGGATCCCCCCGATGAACGGGGGGATGACAGAAAAACGCCATCAAGTGCACGAGCATAAACCATAAATCGTTGCTTTCGGCTCGTCCAGTTGTTCAACTTGTTACCCTGAGACCATAGCCAAGAATCTGGGGCTGATCCCAGGATGACAAATATCGGGAAGCCATCTCTCTTCTCCTCATGCCCGATATTTTCCATTAGGTCTCCCTCTCGAAATTTCATTCACATGAATGTCGACCTAGGAATGGCTACATTGTACTTTTTTACCTTAGAACGTTTCCATGTGGTCCTGGGTGTACCCGTAGAGCCCAGAGCCCTTTAGAGATGGAAATCTCCCGCGGCTTCAGGTTGATAGAGCACCTCCTCAATTTTCACCTTTCGTGTTCCCAACGGAACCGGCCATTCAATTATATCCCCAACCCTATACCCAAGAATGGCAGTTCCAATTGGTGCAAGAACTGAAATCTTTCCAGCCCCACCATCGGCATCACGCGGAAAAACCAAAGTATAGATCAAATCTTCCTCTTTGCTCGGGTCTGATAACCGGACACAGGAGTTCATAGTAACGACATCAGGGGGAATATCCTTTGGGAGAACAATATGGGCTCGGTCTAATTCTTCGATTAAGCTTTCCAGATGAATGCTGGTCGCCTTGCTCCCATTAAACGTTTGCCAGACTCCTAATAGTTCGGTGAGCCTATTCAGATCGAATTCAGTAATATAAATGTCTCGGCGTTCCATTGCATAACTCCTTACTTCTTAAAAAACTCCGGGAAAGGAATAAAAAAGAAAAAACCCAGTGCTTCAATATGAGAATTCATACCACAATGATCTGTATGACTGAATTATGTTACCGGAACAGGCCACCAATCGAAACCGTCGTTATTCTGAAAAGTAAGTTCGTTAAGAACAACCATAGTAAAAGGTGTGGGCGTCGTCCCTGCCACTATATAGCCTTGAACGCATAGGTTTTCATGATGTGTTGGTCGATACGTCAGACGATGGATTAACGAGGGATACCTATGAAAAGCAAAGATGACCCGCTAATGTGGGACAGCCCATGCAGATGCTCGCTCGGGGGTTGAAGCTTCATGTGATTCACCACATTTACGATTCGGACTTCCCGATCAGGAACCTGCTTAAAGAGAATGTCCACCGCAGATGGTGTCTCCAGTGTCGGAAAATCTCCGCCGCAGACCATCCCCACATCAGGTTCTTCGCCTTTATCATTACTTGCCCTTTCTCCAATGCAACACCGTGGAATTCGCGATCTTATTCCCATTGAGATGCAAAGTGGCGAACACGGCATCACCCAACTTCGGATTGGAAAATTTATTGGAATGCCAGGCAAGCGCCGAAGGGCCGGATTCGGCCTCTTCATCACCCACCACACAGGCAACAATCAAATCCGGATTATCAAACGCTGCACCCAATCCACGCGACAGCAAATAGCCAGCTTTCCCCCTCATGCATGGATGGAGCCTTGGGGTTCAGGAAACAGGTGACTGGAAAGGCCGCCTGAAGAAGAAGACTATATTAAAAAGTTGGGTCATGACTAGTTAAGAAGGTAGAAATGGCGATAATCTCCAGTCATGACAAAGAAAAACCGGTATGCCAACCGTG
>JAGQKG010000125.1 GCA_020430245.1 Nitrospira sp. | reverse complement strand
AAAGGACCTTGCCCTCGGGTGCGGCAATAATGGCGTGGGTGGTTTGACTCACCGATCGAAGTTTGGCAACCAATTCGATCCTGTCCCATCACGGCAACTCAACGCGCCCAGGCTCCATCACTTCCTAATCCGTTCACCCGACGATACATGTTCAGGAAGGGGTATTTGGGTGTGGAAATTTTTGCCCCACCGGGACAAGTGACGGCGTCATCTATTCCGATCGACGGGCAGCGGAAGTGATTTGAAAATGGCTAGAGGCATGGCTCTGGTCTCCTCCCGTTTTTCTAGACTTCTCACACCTGCCACAATTTCAATCTTGATTGTTGTCATTGATGCCATTGACCTTCAACCACGCTCACACGCATTGAGGGGCCTTCATTGTCTAAGTTTTTTCATTTCCCTTTGACCTCACTGAGACCACAGGGTGTACAATTGAAATAGGAACCATCAGCGAACCACAGGAAAGGCACTTCTCCCATGGACCCAATGACCCCCAAATTTTCCGATACGGACATTCACATTCTCGAAAGTGGTTTAGGATGGATTAAGGAGGCTGAGGATGCATTTGCCGACAAGCTGTTCCACCGTCTGTTGCGCGATTTTCCTGAAGTCACCACCCCTCTCCAAGCAATGGGAGTTGAACCCTTCAGCAGGCGCATTATCCAGATCCTCGATACGATTATCGGGGAAATCCGCTCAGGCGGAAAAATTCAATCACCCATCAGAGAACAATGGTCAGATCTCCTGCCCACCACAGTAAGTCATCTGGAACCTCATCAATGGCTCAGGATGGCGGAAACATGTTTAGAAATTTTTTCTGAGTTGGCGGAAGATGCCTGGAGTCCTGCCATGGAATCTGCCTGGAGAAAAATCATTCACGATGTGAGCATAAACTTATGGGGACAACAGCCTGACTCCTTGTCCCCTGCAAAAACCTCACCACCGTTTCCATTCATCAAAAGGAGGAATAGTTGCATGAATCAACCGTTTGCATTTTTTTTGGGAACCTTCATGATTTTGGCGGGCGGCATCGCCTCGATCGGCTTATGGAGTCGTTATCGTCTGGCAGAAGTGAAGCTGTCAAGAAAGCCCGGGCTTAAGAAAGTATGGTGTTGATTGGTACCAGTGTAAGGACAAGGTTGCAAAACGGGCTAAGCCTTGAATTGGGAATTTTGAGAATTAATCGCTCACCGAAGAGGAACAACATGAAACATCCTAGGTATCTACACCAAATGATTTCATCATGCTCATTCCGTGAATTCCGGTTATAAGGGCAAACCTCTCTCCCAGATCAACATCCATCTAGTTGTTAGCCAACTGGTGACGATTCCCATTGCTTCTATCAAAAAAGGCGCCATCGCGATGGATGCGGCAACTTCTATTTTGGGGGTCGGGCCCTGGAGTTCTCGTTCCACTGAGTGATCAGACCATCACCATACCCATGCATCTCAATATCTCCGTGAAGACGGTGACGGTGACAATGGCCACCAATGGACAAGACAGTGGTGTCTGGACTAAAGATAATCGCAATGATAGGCAGTCTAAGCCTGGTTCAAGCTTTCCAGGAGTCTTTGCCCTGTGGGACGGCTCACACATGAAGAGCGTAACGGTATGAAAGGGATTTCAACCTGGGTTATCGCTTAAAGACCTAACTGGCAGTTAATTCAAGAAGAAAACCTGTCCAACTAAGCCTCCGGCTTTAGCCGGGAGGGTTCTCTGATAACTTTAGGAATACGGGATGACAACCATCAATTCACCGGTCGTGGTCTGGTTTCGCCAGGATTTACGCATTAAGGACAACCCGGCACTGTTAGCCGCTCATCAAACAGGTCACCCTATCGTCCCCTTGTTTATTTTGGATGAGGGAAATAACGGAGAATGGAAGTTAGGCGGGGCCAGCCGTTGGTGGTTGCATGAAAGTCTCCAAAGGTTGAACAAAACGATGAAAGGAAAGTTTTGTTTTCAGACAGGATCGGCTGGAAAGATACTAAAACGCGTCATCAAGGAATCAGGAGCAGAAGCGATTTTTTGGAACCGATGCTACGAGCCCTGGCGAATCGTAGACGATGCACGTATTCAACAAGCCTTGCAGGCTAAAGGCATTGAAGTGCACACCTTTAACGGCTCCCTGCTCTTTGAACCCCAGACGACGCTCAAAAGCGACGGTACTCCCTATAAAGTGTTCACCTCATTTTATAAAAATGGATGTTTAGGAAAGGGCAATGAACCCCCACAACCTCAAAAAGCCCCAAAAGATTTGTCGCTATCCACACACACAGGTGAAACACTGAACGATTTAAACCTGCTGCCAACGATTCCCTGGCACAAAAAACTTGCGAAACATTGGAAGCCGGGAGAAATCGCTGCCCGGGCTCGATTGAACGTATTTCTCAAACGCGGCCTCAACCAGTACAAAGAAGGCCGGAATTATCCCTCTCGAAACAATACCTCGCGATTATCGCCGCATCTGCATTTCGGAGAGATCTCACCGAATGAGGTGTGGCATGCCGCCACAAAACGCATGGGCGCAAAAGGATGTCGGAAAGATGTGGAGACGTTTCTCAGTGAGCTGGGCTGGCGGGAATTTTCCCATAGTCTGCTCTTCCATTTCCCAGACCTCCCCCGGAAAAATCTCCAAAAAAAATTCAATAAATTTCCCTGGCGTAAGGACCAGAAATCTTTGAAAAGATGGCAACAAGGCCAAACCGGATACCCCATCGTGGATGCCGGCATGCGGGAGCTGTGGGAAACCGGTTACATGCATAACCGCGTGCGCATGATTGTTGGATCATTTCTGGTCAAAAACCTTATGTTGCACTGGCATCTGGGGGAGGACTGGTTCTGGGATACATTGGTTGATGCTGATCTTGCCAACAACAGTACCGGCTGGCAATGGATCGCAGGCTGCGGAGCCGATGCCGCACCGTATTTTAGAATTTTCAACCCCGTCACGCAGGGGAAAAAATTTGATGGAGATGGCGAGTATGTCCGACGGTTTATTCCCGAGTTAAAAAAGATGCCGGTAAAATACCTGCATAATCCATGGGAAGCGCCCGAAAAAGTCCTGGCGGGGGCGGGCGTGCAACTCGGAGAAAATTATCCTTTCCCGATCGTCAAACTCGGCGATTCCAGGAAGCGAGCATTGAAAGCCTTTTCAGAATTGGCCAAATAATAGCACATGCCCCACCAACGGAATCTAAATAATACCCGGGCCCAATTTTTATTTTAGCAAGTGCAGCGGACGACTGAAGTCAGAAAGATAGAACCAGGATTAACGAGTGAAGCGATAGGTTGGCCAACCACCTCGGGAATATGTTCACAAAAAGTAGAGAAAACTATTTGTGTGATTTGGCCGTCAACCGAAAAAGAAAGGTGAAGTCTTTTCACTAAGGTCGGGAATTCTGAAAAATTTTCATTCTGACCGAATCAACAATAGCCAACAGAGATGGTCTCAGGAACTCGGACAGGGTGTTCCGCTACAATTCCTGACGAGAGGAGGATCATGGATTATGAGTTGAATCCGGAAGCATCCTGGGAATGGTAAGCCAAAAGGTGCGTTAGCGCCGGTCCGGTCGGTTGACTGTATAGTATGGCATACATGGTCCCGCCATTCACCTGACGGGCTACTTCTAAACCCTCCTGCCCCCGGTCCAGCAAACCTCGAGATGGCCCCGTTGAGCGTCATCCCGTACGGTGGCCCGACCGATACTTGCAAAGCCCTGTGATGACACAATCTCTGTTGCCGATTTTTCCATATCTGTTTCTCTTCTGTTTAAAGCGCAACGGAATGAAGGAACGGTGACAACTTAGGAATATCACTCGCCAGAGTGACGAACAGAATGTCCATGAACATTGATAGCTATGTTTTCAGTAAATCCAGTTCCTCATTTCCCGCTCGATCATTCGAAATTTGCTTAACAATATGATTATCTTTCATGACATCGGCCTGAGGACTTGATGGCATAGCGGGTTCTGGAACATCTTTTTTATGATCCGTCTGATGAAAAACGGCCTGGCTCTCCGGAGATGAATACTCCTGCACCTTCAGACGATAGATAGGTTCGGGCATTTCATAATTGGCAAGGTCGAAAGCCTCTTTCACCGCCCGAATCGCTTCACTTTTTACCTTTCCGAAATCGTATAGATCCTGTGTGGTCCAGGCGAACATTTTTAGGACCACATTCGAATCGCCTAATTTTTCGACCGCGCATCGAACCGGGGGGTCATCAATCACTCCGGAGGTTTGTTCTAAGGTTTTTATTGCAAGTTGCAATGCCGACTTGATATTGACAGCGTTATCAATACCAGCCTCAAAGGAAAAACGCCGTTTGGGATTCCGGGAATAGTTGAGAATAATGCCTTTGTACACGGTAGCATTCGGTATGCGGACATGATTCCCATCTAGCGTCATGAGAATCGTCTCCCTCGATGTTAATTTCATCACCAGGCCTTCATAATGTTCCAGGACAATATGGTCCAATGGCCGAAACGGTTGTCGGATACTCAGCAGGATACTGGCAATGTAGTTTTCCACCGTGTCCCGGAGGGCAAAACCTATGGCCAGGCCCATGACTCCGGCTACACCAACGATCGTTCCCAGCAAGGCGGTGGCGTCCAGGATTTCGAGCATGACGACAAAGCCAATAAAGATGACGGTCCCTCTGACGATTTGTTTGGTTAAGGATTGCAAAAACACCTGGGGAGTAATTTTTTTATAGAGGGTATCCCATTTGGCAATAAAGGATGCGAGGAACCAAAAGACAAGAAATACCGTGAAGCCGATGATCAGGAGTGGGAGATAGGAGATAAAATTATTGAGTTCGTCAACCATTTTTTCCTGCACGACGGTCAACCGTTCACGGACTTCCCGTTTCTGTGTGATTTCATCCGTCACGCTGACCACCCCTTCCACGCGCCCGGCGAGTTCAAGAGCCTGTTCATGAGCGTCTTTGGTGGAAGTTTGCCCCGTCAGACGGACCACTCCTGCCTTCACAGCGATGTCGACATTTGCGAGCTCCGGCAAATTCTGAAATACCTCCGCAAGTCGTTGTGTGATGAGCCTGTCTTCAACCTTGTCTGCTCCAACCGCAATTTCCTGCGGAATATTGGTGAGTCGGGAACTTGCGGGGACCTCTGTGTAATCCACAGGCTCCTGGGTCCACACGGGATCAAGGCGAACACTCCATACGCCCATGATGCAGAAAACCATGATGAATGAATAGATTCTAAAGTGCATAACAATCATCCTTATTCTTGTTCCTGTATTGCCTGCCAGAGATCCCGACCAACAGAATGTTGGGCTCCTACCAGAGAAGTATAATCACCCTTTCAGGCGAACCCCAAATGTACCCGGCGACTGGAGAGAAAGCCGTGCTCCCCATCGGGATGAAAATTATGCCATTGAGGTAGCGGTATAGGAAAACACAACTTCGATCCGTGACATATTCAGAACCTGAGGAAAAGAGGTAAACATGAAGTTCAGAAAAATCTTAGGAGAATCCGGAATGGGAAATCACGATTGACACAAGATTTGCCAGGATCATTTTCAATAGTTCACGAATCGCTATACTATACTGGTCCAATAGACAAATACAGGTCTTACCATCTGAAAACATCCGTCACATTCGCTCCCTGAATATTAGGGGTCCCAGCGGGATGAAGATGGATACGTTAGAATTTCCGCTGAGTAATTTGTCCATAATAAGTTGACGGGATGGTTTCTTACCATAAATTTGATTGAGGTGTGCGTGGCAACATTCCAATGAATCAAGTTTCCTAAGAGGCGAATACGCGGCAAACGGTAAAAATGTTACACTGCAGATGTCCATCATCCAGATGCTCGTCATGATGATCATGTTTCCGTCTCCACAACCAGTCGGAGATCTTCGGGTCCGTCGATACACCAACCCTTAGCGGCGTCACCATACATGTCTCAACAAGTTCTCTCAGTGGCCTTCCTGGTGTTGTGTTCCATCCTACTCTATGTGTTGGCTCTAATTTTTTCCCCGTTTATGACCCCGATTTTATGGGCCCTGATATTGGTTCGCATCTTCTATCCACTTTATCAATGGCTAACCCGAATCCTGGGAGACCGGAAAAACGCCTCGGCTGCCCTGAGCACGCTCTGTGTTATGTTGGTGGCCGTGCTGCCATTAGCGTATATTCTCTTTCTGGTCATTACAGAGACCATTAATGCATATCAGCTTGCGATGACGTGGGTCCAGGAAGGTGGGCTGAATAGACTTCCTGATCGTGCCGCACAACTGCCTCTCATCGGCAACCTCTCCCAAGAATTGTTGGGGCGATTTATCGTGGCGTATGGAGATCTCCAAGTATCCCTGCTTGAAGGAGGGAAGGCGATGAGCGGGGTCCTCCTAGCCAGCGTCGGAGGATTGGCCAAGAACACCATTGATCTGCTGATGGATTTATTTGTGATTCTGTTTACTCTGTTCTTCTTATTTCGCGACGGCCATCATCTCTATCGGGCATTTTACGAAGCCCTCCCTATCGAGGAAAGCTATAAGGCGGCAATCATGGAACGCCTGGACCATGTGATGGTGGCGGTCGTTCAGGGTACCATGCTCACCGCTTTGGCACAGGGGTTCGCGGCTGGTCTCACCTATGGGGCGCTGGGCGTCCCGTTTGCCGTCTTTCTGGGAGCTCTGAGCGCACTCTTTTCACTTCTGCCGTTCGGAGGCACGGCATTCGTCTGGGGCCCGGTCGCCGCATATCTTTTTTGGACCGCAGCGGCATGGAAAGGGATCGTCATGATCGGCATAGGGGTCGGATTGGTCGGACTCATGGATAATGTTCTGCAACCTCTTCTGGTCGGCTCGAAAGCGGACTTGCCGGTCCTGTTTCTCTTCTTCGCTTCCTTAGGCGGCCTCGCCCACTTCGGATTCATCGGATTATTTCTTGGTCCGATTCTGCTTGGAATCGCCTTAGCAGTCTTCCAAATATATCGTGAAAACTATCAGGCTCAGGCCGGTCTTTTGGTAAAACCAGGATCGGAACACCCACAAGAACCGGTGGACCCAAGCATGAAATAGCAAGGAAGAGTAATGAGTGTCATCGGCTGGATCGTCTTTGGATTAATTGTGGGAGTCGTCGGAAAACTCTTAATGCCCGGGAAAGATCCTGGGGTATTTTTTGCTACTGTCTGACATTTCCGAAGAAAAAGTACACGACCAACTTCTTGGTCTCTTGACCATCTGAATGACGGAGCGGGATGGCGAAATTATAAAGTGCGGGAGAACTATCATAGATAATGGTTGTAAATTTTCAACCTCATTAATGCAAGTATATGATGTAAGTATGACCTCGAATATCTTCCCTTCTCACAAAGACAAGTCAGCCGACCTTTCTCCCAACCGTGACAAGAATCGGGTAGGCAAAGCGAATTTCGTTGCCCATGCGATGAACACCAACACCCATAGCATCTTTCCCAATGTCCGACTGGAACATCTGACGAAGCTTATCTTTGTCGCCTGACAGAGGAAAGGAAGCGGCCAGTTGTTGTTCCAATTCCATCTCGACCTTATAACGTCCCGTTCGGATATCGGTCAGACCCGAGGTCCCAAAAACCACCGCCATCTCTTCAAAACTGAGAGCTTTGGTATGCGAAGGGTCCCGGAGCAGTTCCATCCGATTGTATGCATGGATTTTTTCGGATGGAAGGACCGCGTCAACTACCATCACTCTCCCATCAGGTTTGCAAACCCGCACCATTTCCAGCAACACCGCCATGGGATCAAGGAAGTGATGAAAGCTGTAGCGCGTCACCACACATGAAAAATGGGCATTGGGAAATGGGAGTGGCAATACGTCCCCAATGTGCCAGGACATATTAGTGAGATTCTGTTCTTGCTGCCGCTTCACGGCTTCCTCAATCATGGTTGGAGTAAGATCAAGACCAGTGACATGAGCGGCATGCTTGGCAAATTCGCAGGTCACAATGCCGGGGCCACAGGCCACATCGAGAACCGTATCCCCGGCACAGACCCCGCTGAATTGCACCAGCATATCCAAGGACTGGGAATGGCCGGGAAGCTCCGCAAAAGGCACGGCCTGCAACGAAAACTGTGAAATAATCGAATCGTTGTGCTCCATGAGTTCTACCCTTCGAAAAATTTCTGACCTTATGCTGAAAAGCCCGGAACCACGCCTTCTTTGGCAGAGCCCCTGAGGCGCTGCTGGGGCCCACTATTTAAACAAGTGCAGTGTCATTTGCTCCTCATCGAAATAGGATTCACCTATTTTTAAGCCGCGTTCTTCGCGTGCGAACGATGTGAAGCCTTCCGAAGTATAAAGGCTCTTGGCTTGTAGGTTGAGCGACACCACTGTCAAATTGATGTGCTCCAGACCTTCGATGGCTCTGGCACGCTTCACCACTTCCTGGACAAGCTTTCTGCCAATTCCTCTGCCGGAGGCTTCCCCTCGCACATACATTCGATACAATAATCCTTTATGCCTCAGCTTTTCCTGCGTCTCTCGCGCAAAACTCACCACTCCGGCCAATTGCCCTCCATCAAGCCAGGCTCCCAGGGTAAAGGAATCTGAATGGTTCGAGGCGAACGGAACCATGGGTTCTCCCGCATCTTGCGCACTGATGCGAAACGATTCAGGATGTTCTTGTAGACCGCAAAGCATGAGGGCTTGATAGACACTCATATCGGTCGATGTTAGCTCGCGAATAGTCATGCGTTCCCTCCACAGGACATCGTGTGTTATTGCCACCGATAATTGAATAGAAAGAATCCCAAAGGTACAGACTTCGGATTTTCTGACGGTAGTATAGACCATCTGTTCATCCGGAAAATACGCGATCATCCGTATAATTTCAGGTCAATTGCCCTCCCTGTGGCTATTATTTACCGCATCATGCGGATTAGCAGGATCATTGACTTCCTGGCTCGCCTTCACCATCAAATGGTTGGCATGACAGCCAAGGAGACGCTTGCTCCATTGACATAAACAGTCCAAGGGTTATTCCACGAAGATGAATAATGTTATCGGAATCGGCCACAGCGGAGCGTTCAACAACCATTATCACCGATGTAAAATTTAAGTTGGGATATCCTTACGGCCGATAGAAACCTTAGTGATCATGTACCCGCTCATCAGGGAGGTCAATGGCCAATTCAATCATTTCTCTTCCTCCTGACCTCGCATGATAAGTCCCTCCTTATCAGGTGTTCCCAGAATGTCCTTGTGGTCTAAATCAGAGAAATGGTCTTTCCTTTGCCACCAGCAAAGGGCAATAACAACCTATGGGGAGAACATGAAACGAGTAGATTTGGCATATCTGTTGATGATCGTGACGGGACTGATCCTATTTAGCGCACTATCGGAACACGCAGAAGCAAAAGTCATAGAACCTGAGGAATCGGATGCGGTAGTCATTTCCGGTGGAGGAGGAATCTTTTATCCCTTTCAGGGCCAAACCGGGGTGAACGGGGCCATCCAAGCCATGGGATTCACCTCTCCTCATGAACGAATGGGTGTGGAATTCGAATACCGCAATTACCAAAACGAGCTTTTGCATGCGAAAAATATCGATACGCAAGCCTATATTTTACGAGGAATGGGGCAGTATTTTTTCCGTTCCCACGGCTTTTCCCCGTATATCGGCTTGGGCTTGAATATTGCGCTCAATGTTTTTGATGAAAAAGAAATTGAAAAAAAGAGGGATTCGATTAATGTAAAGGGGGATAAGGGATTTGGGTATGGCATCATGGGACTATTGGGGGTTGAGGCCCCAGTGGGACAGGGGATAGCCGTATTCGCCGAAGGCCGGGTGAGCGCCGACTTTCTGGTAACGCGGTATAAGAATGGATCCGGAAATAATAAAATTGAGGTGGAAAATTTGAGCGGCCTAACCGGAATGATTGGCATGCGATTTCATTTTTGACCTGCCATTTGGCTGGCATACATGCATACACCCTTCCATAAAACTCCTTTACACATGCCGGATGTTACGCCTTTCCTACTCTGCCCTGAGGGAGAGTCAGACCCGCCTTCATCAACGGCTTCCCTTACACCTACCGAAACGTGTTCAGTTTAAAGGTAATCGCCGGGCCAAGCCTAGCGAACCACCGGAGCTAAACCCACCACCAGCTGGCGTTCCCTGGGGCCATCCAGTTCAATTAATAAGACCGATTGCCAGGTACCTAAACGCAACTCACCGTCCATCACGGGCAAGGTCAACGACGCTCCAATCAAGGAGGCCGCCATATGAGACCACGCATGGGAGGGATCATGGGCATGACGAAAGTTGATCTGTGGAATAATTTTCTCGGCGACTTCGAGTAGGTCGTCCTCCGTACCTTCTCCGATTTCTCCCGTTGTCAGGGCCGCTGTGGTATGAGGCAGAAAAACATGGCACAAGCCAGTTTGAAAATTCTTCTCTTTAATGATGCGATTCAGTTTCGGGGTGAGATCCACAATTTCCTTGAGTGTGTGTGTGTTTACCTGGAACGTTTCCATCAGCTTCTCCTTTCAGGAAGATTCATTCGGACCATTGAATGATGGTGGTACTCTGTTCACAGAGTGTATACAAAAACCTATACTTTTAATAAAGATCCCCGCAGCAAGCTGACGGGGTATTCAGATGAATACGAATCGGGCACCCTCAAGCGTTAAC
>JAGQKG010000124.1 GCA_020430245.1 Nitrospira sp. | reverse complement strand
AAGGGCGCGCCGGATATTCAAGCCTATTATGGATTTATCGAATTGTGTTTTCTCGCCCAGTGGACGAAACGGGCGTTTTTTGAAAGAGATTGGAAAGCCATAAAGCCCGACTATTTCGAAGGGTATCGGGGACTGTAGGAGTATCGGCAATGAGCGTTGGAACGTATGGAGAAAATCAGTACCCCTTAGGGCTTTTTCCAAAGACCCGCTGGATTCGGTCCGCCAGCGAGAGCCGATTGATGACGACAATGAACACCTTTCGCATGTGCCCTTCCGGGCATTGAACGGGGCGGACCCCATGCCAGGATTTATCCAATCGTTGAAATAACAGACTGAAATTTCCAATGGCTGTTGAAGCCAACGACTGGGGGAAATCTTCAAATCCGGGAGCGCTTTTTCGGTTAAACTGCCCTTGATCGTCCAGAATAACGGTTTCCCCACCCCAGGCGGGGTCCCAATCCTCTTTCGTGTTAAAGTAGAAAATATGAGATCCAAGTTTATGTTTGGCATCACAATGTGGAGAAACAGAGCATCCATTGGGGGTATAGTGCCAATGGAAATTCAATTCAAGGGACTTGACTCCAAATAATCGTTTTAAAAAATTGGAATAAGGTTTTCCCTGAAGCTCGGCCAGAAATTGATCCCAGTGGGGGGAGAGAGATAAACCTTGGCGATACTCTAAGGTATACCGATCATGGCTTTGTTGCCCATGAGCCCGTTTGACCCCAAAACGCTTTTCAAACATAGAGACATTCGGGAGGGTCTCAACCAGGCCTTGATAACCTGCTTCCGTCAGGAGATCCGGGGGATTCATCCACGGATAGGGCTTGGCTTCCTGAAAGGATTGGGCTGAAATAGCTTCTAGGGCTGCAAAGTTTAGATAGGTCATAACCACAAACGATCAATAATGAACTTAGGGGAGGCAGTATTTCAACAACCTTTGTGTGCAATCCTTCAATCTCGGCTTCCATCTCATATAGGAGTAGCTGGCAAGAGTGCCTTTGGCGTCAAATTTACAGACCAAGGGTTCTCCGGTTCTAATCGTGATGTGTTTGATGCTGGTTTCATCGAGATGAAGAAGAAATTGTAGCAAACTTCGGATACTATTGTTGTGTGCAACCAGCAGAATCCTTTTTCCCTCTTTGAGCAGGGGAGCAATGTCTTCCTTCCAGCAAGGGATGAGCCGGCGTTGGGTGTCCTGAAGGCTTTCTGTCAAGGGAAGGTCCTGAGGATTCACATCTGCATATAAGGGATCCAGGCCGGGAAACCGAGGATCTTGAGGAGAGAGGGAAGGTGGGACCGCGGAAAAATGTCGCTGCCATATCAGGACTTGTTTCGCACCAAACTGTGTTGATGCTTCCCACCAGGTCATTCCTTGGAGAGCGCCGTAATGACGTTCATTCAGCCGCCAATTCCTCCGCACCGGGACAGAGGGTAAATCCATGTTCTTCAGTAAGATGGTTGCCGTTTCATGCGCTCTGCTTAAAACAGAGGAGAAACACAGGTCAAACATCATTCTTTTCCCCTTAAGAATTTGGGCTGCCCGCTGAGCTTCAATGACACCTTTTGGGCTTAACCCGATATCGGTCCAGCCTGTAAACCGTTTTTCGCGGTTCCATAGGCTTTCTCCATGGCGTAAAAGAACGAGAGTTCCC
This sequence comes from Nitrospira sp., assembly GCA_020430245.1. Lineage (GTDB taxonomy): Bacteria > Nitrospirota > Nitrospiria > Nitrospirales > UBA8639 > Nitrospira_E. Next base: position 9,121 of record JAGQKG010000124.1, on the reverse strand, counting down.
ATTTTGTTAAAAGGAAAGTTTGCGGCTTGATGTTTCGATTGACAGGTGATCGCTTCGCAGAATTAAAGGCAAAAGGTATTTAATCTACAATCGTTGGACGCAATCCTAAGAATACCATAGGTTTTCTCGAGAATGAATAAGGATTTTCATAATGGGGTATTCTGGCTCACGGGAGCGAATGTGAATGATTGACAGAACGCGTATTTTCAGGAATCATGAAACGCTTTACCTCGATGCCCAGGCGCAGGGATCGTTCATTGGCATCCATGGAAGACCAATGAAGATTAGGCTGCACGGTCAAATTCTCCAATTTTTCGCACGGGATTGTACAGATGCCTCTATCCTCTGAAAATGCGGAAATGGTCAAGCAGCCGATTCGTCAGAATCGGCTTTATAAGGTCCTGCATAAAAATCTGAGAATTCCCCCTTGGATGATTCGGCCATTTTATCGCGCGTTGAAAATCTCCTGTAGCCCCGCGCAATATCGTTTGCGAAAGCGATTGGCCAGAGAAATTGTTGCGATCACTCCGCCCCGGATGACCATTCCGGACGGAGCCGGATACCAGCTTTTTGAGCCTGACGATATTGAAGGTACCGATCGCATTGTCAGGTATTGTGAAACAGTCTATCAGCAATCACGAGAGGCTTTTCCCCCGGAATATTTCCAAAAACATCCTCAAAAGAAATTTCTGTTCCCGATTCTTGAAGGTGCCGAATTCTGTCGCCATCCGGAATTGCTGGGGCTTATGGTATCCCGCCCTATTCTTGATGCTGCAGCAGCGTATCTAGGAACGGTCCCGAAGTTGACCGGGGCCCGGCTCTGTTGGTCGCCTGAAAATGAAACGGCTCGATCCAGCCAGCTCTTTCACTTCGATTATGAAGATCTAAAGCAAGTCAAAGTATTTATTAATATCTTTGAGACGAAGGAGGACCAGGGGCCACTGACGTTTCTTCCCGCTGATATATCCCATCAGGTGCAGAGAACGATCGGGCGTGTGCTTGGTCGCGTGCAGGACGAACGAATTTATGAGGGAGGAGGAAGAAACCATGAAGTGAAGTTGATCGGACCGCCAGGCTCAGGGGCGTTCCTGGACACGTCCCGCTGTCTTCACTATGGAAGCCGGTGTAACCGACGAGATCGCGTGGTCTTGATCATCCAATTTCTCAATTGCTATTCCGCGTTCCGACCAACGGCTTCCTTCAATGTGCCTCCTGACCTTCCTGGATTTAAGCCGGACCTTGTTCAGAGGCTGGCCTTAGGGATCCATTAATCAAATCGGTTTCTTCATAAATTATGCACCCCTTTAAGCGCCCGGATTCAACTAGATAAGGCCACGGACTGTTTTTCTGTGTATTATTGAAGATAAAGATTTTTGTGCGGTATCACTAATTTTAGAATCACGAAGGGGGATTCTGTTAATAGCTCAACTGCCACTGGGTAGTTTTCCGGTTTCACGGGAAGAAATTTTTTTCGCTATTTGAACCAATTGTTGGACGTCCTGACAAGGGTCCTACCTGTAGGTGAATTAAAAAAGAGTAAGTTCGGTTGGAGTATTTGTCCTTTTTGGCATGAGGAAATCTCATAAGGGGTGGGCAATTTCTTCCATGAGTTGTTTTTCTAGCTCAAGTAAGTGGTTAGAACGAGGTTTTATTCGTTTAGCCGGAGACCCAACATACACACCCCAACTATCAAGGGATTTGGTAACAAGGGACTGAGCTCCAATAGAAGAACCTTCCCCAATAATAATATTAGGAAGAACGACTGTGCCGGCGCCGACAAGTACATGCTTCGACAAAGTCACTCTCCCTTTAGTGACACCTGTATACTTCTTAGGAACCGTGGGGTTTGTTAAATATTCGCCTGAAAAATCGTCTGTTCGGGTAAAGATTTTGACACCATGAGAAATGCATGAAAAATCTTTCATGACAATCCCAGCCCCAGCAATTAACAAACAGTAGCAACCAATATGAATATATGAGCCCAATTCTACAAAACCTTCTTCTGCGGCAATGATGGAGCAAAATCCATCAATACGCACATTATTGCCTATAGATATATTTTTTGTGCCAATGATGGTGCAGTTTTTTGCGATAGACACATTATGACCAAGAGACTTAAACTCTGCTTTTTCAAGTTCGACGTTTGTATAGTAGCCTGGATCAAACATGGTTTCTCCTTTTTCCTGTCTGATTTTTATCTAGCTCGGTCAGCCTATCTCTATTAACTAAGTTTTTGGGGTTTGAATATCCTAAAATCTTTTCAATCGTTATAGATGCTCTATCATATTGGGATCATTCAATCATATGTGGCAGTTTCTTAGTAGTAAAGATATACTAAACGATTTATTGGCATACGAGTTCCTCCCCTAAAGACATCAGGAGTCAACCAGTTTTATATGAACTACGAAGTGAAATCTACAATTGATACTCTTGCCATCTGTGGCGGAAAACCTTCTTTTCATAACCAACTCCATGTTGGCTCCCCGAACGTCGGTAAACGGGAAGAATTTCTGAAGCGGGTCAACCAAATTCTCGATAATAGGTGGTTCACCAATAATGGAAGCTACGTTCAGGAATTCGAGAAAAAGATTTCTGCAATAACCGGCAACGAACATTGTATTGCCACTTGCAATGGGACAGTCGCATTGGAGTTAGCAATTCGTGCACTCGGATTTTCAGGGCAGGTTATTGTTCCGTCAATGACCTTTATTGCCACCGCTCATGCATTATGGTGGCAAGGCATTACTCCAATTTTTTGTGATATTGAGACCGACAGCTTTTGCCTAGATCCAAAACGAGTAGAGGAACTTATCACACCAACCACTACGGGAATTATTGGGGTTCACCTCTTTGGCCATCCTTGTGATGTCGATGGCCTCACGGCAGTTGCTGCACGGCATAATCTGAGGCTTCTTTACGATGCCTCACATGCATTTGGGTGTTCCAAAGGCTGCAAAATGATTGGAGGATTCGGCAATGCAGAAGTCTTTAGCTTCCACGCCACGAAGTTTTTGAATACCTTTGAAGGCGGAGCGATAGTCACAAATGATGATGAATTAGCGCAAAAAATTCGTCTCATGAAAAACTTTGGCTTCTCGGGATATGACAAAGTTATTTACATAGGGACAAACGGAAAAATGAGCGAAATATCCGCCGCCATGGGGTTAACCAACCTTGAAAGTATAGATGAGTTCGTTGAGCACAATTATCGAAATTACAAAGATTATGAACGCGAATTACAGGACATACCTGGAATTACATTGATCTCTTATGATGAATCGGAAAAGTGTAATTACCAGTATATTGTCATAGAAGTAGATGGGGAAGATTCACATATTAAACGGGATGACTTAATGCAAATTTTATGGGCGGAAAACGTCATGGCGCGGCGATATTTTTATCCAGGTTGCCATCGCATGGAGCCCTACAAAGCCCACTTTCCGCATGCTGCGCTTTTATTACCTCGGACGGAAGAAATATGCAACCGGGTGCTGTCGTTACCAACAGGCACAGCCATCAGCCGTGACCATATCTCAGGCATCTCTGGTATTATCAGGACTGCCATGTCCCATAATGAATCGTTAAGCCGTCATCTCGTCTGAAAGTAATGGTCCCCACCTTGAGGCTGAGACTGTTCCTCGGTGGGACACCCCGACACATCATCCGAATCGATAAGTGCTCGTGGTAGCAGGATATCTTGCTTTTCTTGCATCATGTTCATGGCAACAAAGCATTCCGCCGAGCTTTTTTTGCAATCCCGTCCTCCCTTCATTTGGCCAGGTCCGCATTTTGTGGCATACCCTGGTCTAGAAACGTCTTTAATCCATCACGAGGGGAGGAATCTGGATCCACCGACAAGCAAATTAGCAGAAATCCCAAGGTTTGCTGCGACTTGCTTGATGGACAGATTGGGGTCGAGATTATCTAGCCGCTGCACGTTTGAATTGGGTCCAGAATTTCTTCGCCGTGGCAGGGCACACCTTCTGATCTGTCGTATTATTTTGGGAATGTGTCCGTAAGATCGGGGAAGGCCACTTCAGCCTTGTATTGCATATAGTATTTTAACTTTCAACTAAGACATGTTAATTGTCCCTCGCCCCTTTGGAGAGAGGAGAGGGTATGGGTGAGGGGAAGGCATTAATCGAAGGTTAAAAGACTATATCCTAAAAGGTTCTTAGCACTCCGGCATCTTTTTGACTTCGCCTTCATCTTTGAGATTCTTATAGACTGCAGCAATATCTTCAATTGCGTGTCGGATGTCCATATTCTCTCGACTAAATTCTCTCCCACGCGCACCAATTTCCTTGCCTTGGTCAGGTAACTCCAGAATCTGCACCACAGCGTCCGAAAGAGCTTTTACATTTTGATTGGGGACCAAGATTCCATGCCCCACCTTTTGTATTAGCTCGTTTTTAACACCCGGATCGAAACCTACGATAGGAAGGCCCATCCCCATCGCCAGATGGCTGCAAAAGTTTTCCGCCTCAAGAACTGCAGTACGCAGATACACGGAAGCAGCTGCGTAAAATGGTAAAAGGTCATTCTGAAAACCAAGGAAATGCACATGGTGGGAAATGCCCAGGGTTTTCGCCTTTTCCTCGAGCTCAGTTCGTTGTTTTCCTTCACCAATTACCAGCAAGTGGAGATGAGGAAATTTCGGCAACAAGGCAGGAAGGGCTTCCAGGGCAAATTGGTGCCCTTTTATTGGGGTCAATCGACCGACTGAGAGGGCAATCAAAGCAGCTGAAGGTAAGTGTAATGATTCTCTAATGGCTTTTTGATGATGGGATTGTTCTTGCCTTACACAATTAATCTCCTGAAGATCAAGAGACCCACGCATGGGGTAAACTTTTGAAACAGGGATTCCTAACTTAATCAGTTCATCTTGAGGGAGAAAACTGAAGAAACAGTCGACCAAGGAATGAAAACGGGTGTAAAGCTTTGGCAACCAGGGTTTCCCTTGTTCCACCATTTGGGAAAAGAGGCACGGAACCGAGTGGACCGCGGGCCGCCGCAGGACCAACTTTGAAAGAAGACCTATAGGGTATATGTATTTCCCATGCACATGAATAATGTCCGGTCGAAACCAGATTGATGATTTAAACACATGACACAGTGTTGAAGTGTAACGTATGAGAAGCTTTGCGTTAGGATTACGACCCATTTTCAAGATACGCCGCCTAGGAACTTGGTGATACGCTCCTTTTGTGCGGAGAAGGTCAGCATAGACCCAATTTCCCTTGTCAGGTGAAAACGTGATGATCAAGTGTTTGACCTTATCCGGCTGGGTTAAGCGCACAATGTCCCAGAGCAAACTCTCGACCCCGCCTCCGTGCAATCTGTCAATTAGATGGAGCACTCTGACCGGCGCAGCATTCTTGAAATTTTTCTCCTCGTTTTCCATGCCATTCCCTAAAAAGTATTAAAATTCCGGCCGACGTAACAATCGCTGCGTCTTTTTTTTGACCTGCTCACGGGAAAGGCCTATGCGTCCGATGTATTCAAGCCGCCACAAGCGGTAGGGAATAGCCTGGCGGCTAGGCCCATCCTTAATATCAATCTGGTGAGTTAAATGTTCGGTGGTTTCTCCAACTGCCTGTGGTATGCGTGCGACGATTTTGATGCGGGAGAAATCGCTGCTTCGGTGTTTCTCCATTTCGCATTCCAACAAGTTGAACCCAGTGAAACGAACGTAGTGCGAGGAGAGCGGTCTTTGCCACTCCACTTTCTTTATACCTTGACCCTTTGCCCTGATCCTTTTATTACCGAATGTCAGTCCACCTGTTGAGAGGAGTACTCTGCTTTCCATTGATGCCATAAAGTTTGTTATCTCTGTATATTGGTTATTGGGATTTAAATTTTCTCGACAGGGAGGATTGATCTGAATGTTATGTTGATGGAATCCGTCGACGGATTCGGCGTAGAATTTTATGGGTTTTGCGTTTTCCCAAGAAATAGACCTGTCGAAGTGTCCATGTCTGCTTGAGCCACCACAATCGCCATCTGATTCTTCCTTGTGATGAATCATAGTGAATGGTTTGAGGTGGCATTCCGGGAAGGTTGTTAGACTCAGGCTTTCGTGCTACGGCTCGGATGTGATGGAAATCGCTTGTCCGGCCCTTGTCAATCGTGCATTCAATCAATACAAAGCCGGCTGCTTCAAGATATCGGGCAGTGGTCTGTGCCGTGAGATGATATTGATGAACAGGACCTGATTGAAACACCGATCCGGTTTTGTAGCGGGCTGGCTTCAGCACATCCTTTTCGTCAAGAAAGAGATAGCCGCCTGGCGTGAGCATGCTAAAAATTTTTTCCAGGAGCATGCGGGGTGACAGGACGTGGGCCAGGACATGATGCGTCAGGATATTGACTGCATCGAAAGGACCCTGAAAGGGAATCGGTAACTTGGAGAACCGAGAAAATGGCAAGGGAAAGATTTCGGATAATCCGCGTTGCTCGTTAGCGTACCATCTGTTTTTTTCGAACGGCTCTACGCAGACGACTTTCGCTCCCCCCGACTGGAGCCGTGCCGAGAGTGCACCGGTTTGGCATCTCAAATCGAGAATGCGTTTGTCTTTAATCTGAATAAAACGGTTGATGATGTTCAGACCCCACTCCGCGACGGCATCCTGCTTTTGAATGTCATCTTCATCTTCGATCCCTTGCCCAGGTCTACTGCGGCTGCCAGGGTCGTTGGCAAAGTTACTTTCATAGAATGTATCCAGATCCTCCTGTTCAATTTGGGGAAAAGCGTACATCAATTGACAGTGGATACACATGACAATTCGACAATTCAGTTCCGATGGTTCTGCAACAACACAGGCTTCTTTCGAACCGCAGAGGTCACAGTTTCCCTTTACAACGCAATTTCGGTCCATTGTCTGAAAGGGTTGGTTTAGTAAATTACTCAAGACACTATTCCTTGCCTAAGGACGAAAGGTGGAATTTTGAGGAAATGATGTGGTTGGTCTGTTCGGGGCTGAACATAGGGGATATGCATTGCAATGGAGCAATTCGACCTGCGAGATGACCCCCTGATTCACAGATGGTTCATCCGCATCTTGATTTGGATTCAGATCCTATGCCTGATTTTTTGCATAAATGTATTCGGCAAGTTCCAAATCCCACATGGTATCGATACTGACCAGATACTCATTGAGGAGGAGCGCTCCAGTTCGTTTACCCATGATGCTCCTTCCTTCCAGAAGACAGTTTCGTGTCATGACATATGCCACCCCGTTCCGGTGATAGACCGGGGTCAGTTGTTGCCGGGCAATGATTTGGCTTCCGTCTGGGTCATAGTAGCCAATCCTGCCTGAGTCAAGGGTCAGTTGTTTGAGAGGGTGTGACTTGGAATCGGTTTCGGACAGCGTCCAGACGGCGTCCCACTGTTCATTCACCAGCATCTCAATGGCATGGATGACATGCTCTGGCCGACGAAGAGGGGAAGTCGGTTGGAGCATGACCACAATGTCATATCGCACAGCATCCAGGCGCTCCATTTCCTCTAATGCATGGATCAATACCGGCGCGTCCGATATTCGGTCCCCTGAAAGGTCCGGAGGCCGGAAGAAAGGGACATCCAGGCCTGATTGTTTCGCACACTCGGCAATTTCAGGATGATCGGTCGAGACCACCGCTCGATCGATGATGGGGATTTCTTTCACCAACTGGCCAACTCTGGCGACTAACGGAATCCCAAGAAATGGGGTCAGGTTCTTGAGCGGAATCCCTTTGCTGCCGCCCCTGGCTGGACACACAGCCAGAATGCGTTGAGTACCAATCATGGGGTCTGTTTAGCGATACACGCCATTGATGATAGAGGCATCGGTTTTGTGCAAATCATAACTTTCTATTACAAAAGTGTAAAGAATCTTCAATTAAAAGCGGTGTTTGGACGCTCAATGGTTTGGGGTAAGGTCATTTCGTTTCTCCTGAAGATTCTCCACGATTGCTCTGAGTTCAGCCAGGTTTGTCATATGGCGTGGTGGCATCTGTGTGAATCGGCTGTTACCACCCAGAATGACTCCGGCAAAGTGGCAGCCAAATTCAGCCGCAGCCCTCCAGTCATCCTCACTGTCTCCGACAAAGAGCATTTCCTCCGGTTTTGCCTGAGTGAGTTCTTGGATGTGCAGCAAATTTTCGAGTTTACTTGCGGGGGCTCCGTATATTCCCGAGAAATAGTGGGTGAGGTTTCGTCGGGTCACAAGGCGATTGAGGGCTTTGGTCGGCGTTCTTGAGTTGAGGTATAGAGGAATCTCTTGATTCAACAGCCATGAGAGTATCCCTGAGGCCCCAGGGATTTCTGGACAGCCGACAATTGCCGTTTCGCAGGTGGTTGTGTAAGTCTCGGCCCATTGTAAACCGAGGACCTCTGGGCCTGTATGGGGCGGAATAAGCCCTTTCGCCATGAACTCCCGAGCAAGTTCACGGGTGATTCCGTATCGATCTTTATGAGAGCACCGTTGAAGAACTTCCGTGACGGTGCATCCGCTGGGATCATAATTCTCGACAATTTTATAAAAGGACTGGACCTTCACCTGGTTGGAATCAACCAGCGTTCCGTCGAAATCGAAGGTGACGCAAGCCATCATTGCGCATGAGAATCGGGCAATGGCACTTCGGGAGCCTTCTCCGATGCTGGCTGCTGGGCGATTTGAAACCGTCCCCAATGATCAACCATTGTTTTCCGCTCAGATCGTTGCAGCTTATTGATTCGTTTGTCGGCATAGAAAGAATCGTTGTTATAGTGGGTGGTGGACACTTCTTCAAACACAACCCCGGTATCTGTCCAAAAGGAATGCCATACTCCGGGTAGGATGAGAATGGTTTCCCCGGGATGCAAAATGCGGGGATATCCGTCGATATTCACGTGGAGGATGCCAAACAGTATTTGAAATGTTTCTTCCTTTCTCGCATGATAATGTGAGGGGTGTCGCTGTCCCGGCAATTGGATGACGAGTTTTTTGCAATATTCCCGATTAATGCATTCGATAAGGACCGCGCCGGTTTGTCGGAAATTTTCAAGGCCGTAGTGGTGCGAATATTCGACTTTAAACTCACTGCCTAATTGAATATTGGCTTCGTTGAGTAAGGCTTTGACTTCGTGAATCGCCTGTTT
>JAGQKG010000123.1 GCA_020430245.1 Nitrospira sp. | reverse complement strand
CGGAAATTCCGATGGTGCACGGGGTACGAAATCTTGAGCTGGAGGGGGAAGCCGTCGTGGTGGAGTTGCCTGCCCACCACTATCTCTTTGCCTTACTCACCTACAATGCCTTTTTGGCCCGGGATGTGTTTAAAGACCGCATCATTGAGGCGGTCCATGCGCCAGGCGAACGATGGGCCGGGGCATTGTCAGGTTTGCGGGAGACCCGCGTGATCGATCCGAAGCAGTATCCCCTCTTGGTGACCTTCACGGATCTCACCGATCCGAAAACCGTCGAGAAGGTCGATCCGGAGAATCTGGCGGCCACATTCGGGCCTGGGGTTTCGCTCAAACGGATCACGCTGGAAATCACCGACGAGCCGGTGACTGAGGGAAAAGTGGAGAGTTTGTTGGGAGAAGTTTTGATCTTTAAGACGGTGGAAGAAAGAATTGCTGAAAAAAAGCTGGTATTTATGACCAAAACGATGTGGTTAATCAACTTAATAAGTTTGATTTTGTAAAGGAATTATTTTATGGCCATTTCTAAAGATCTTCTCTTGGCAATCCTTTCCATGGATGCCTACAACCAAGGGTATAACCCTGGTATTGCTGATTTCAGTGATACGGTTGGAACGTAAATTGGCACTACAACTATTTCTAAGCGCTCCAGTTCTTTGGCAAATAGCCCTGAGGAGGCCGCCGGCTTCTACGCGGTGGCGTATGCGTGGAATGGCAACACGATCATGGCGTCCCGGCCCCAAAGGACGTGGCGCGGGCCTTGGTGAAGAACCTCGAAGCGTCGGTATTTATGGACAACACATATAAGCGGTTTGGGATGAGGATTGCTCACGATTCATTCATCACCGACAGTCCGAAAGCGTAAGCGATGGCGTCTTTCTCGATTGCTCAATGGTGAGCGGGGGTTCTTCTGCTCTTTCTTTTTGGACTCTTGGGTGGAGGGTGTGAGGTGCTGGGCTTTCCCGAATGGCACTGGCGGCAGAAGCTGACCGTAGGAGTCGTCTTGCCCACTGGCCCCCGCTCGGCCTCCAGCGTCTTGGCGGTGCAGTGTGGGTCCTCGCCCACTTGGGGGATGTTCACGGAAACGAGCGAAATTTCCCATGTATGACAGATTTCTTCCTTGTATTCAACCACTTAGTGAATTAAACGGGCAAGTCGCGCGCCCTTTTCGTGTAACCAGGTGGCGGGCAAGATACCCACAGAATCTTCTAAGCGTTGATCGGAAAAATCATACTCGCCTAACAAATTCAGATGCCGCCAGGAAACGGGGGATCCATGTCGAATGGCCTCCAAGAATAGCTGTTGATGGGTTGGGTCTGGCGTCTGCAAGAGCCGCTTTGAGAGATACACATAATTCCAACACGTCACAGCATTTTTAATGAGACGGCGACAGCCCTCTTCCACTTCTTGTGCATCTTTTTCCACACTGAGAAATTCTCGCGGATGGCCGACCGACAACGCGCGCACAAACTGATGTGATTGCTCGACTTTATTCAAATGAAGTCGGTGAATGTAGCAAAGGGTGAGCGGGTGTATTGGTTCTTCCAGGTCGGAGGAATGGGTTCAGGTCCTTGAAAGTGGGCGAGAATGCGATAGCCATGGCGGTCGGCCAAGTCGTGGGGGGTGAGGGGATAGTTGAAGGCGTGTCGCCATAATTGGAGATAGCGTTCCGGAGTGATGGGTTTCTGTTGAACGAGAAGGCGGTGGTCTACGACCTGTTGGGCTCGGCCGTGACATAGCGTGCCAAAAATTTGGTATGGCTGAGGAAAATCAAGGGAAGGTTCTCCAAGGAATTGGAGGATCGGCGTGGTGGGCCCGGCATGAAGGGTGAGCGCCATATAGCAGGGATCGCTCCAATGGAAGGATCCACAGGCAATGATGAGGCGATTAAGTTCGTTGGTCGGCGTGTCCATGGTGATGATCTTTCGTGTGGGGTGGAGCGTTGAGGATACGTGGACGGATCGGCGGTGTCTCACGTAAGGCGTGTCCCGGTTTGAGATGGGCCTGCCTTACGCCGAGAGAAAAAAGGGTTGCATTCTTTTGGTAGCTTTGGCCAAATAGCGTTGGAAGTGGGTTTCGTCAGTGACCGGGTTGGAGGCAGTCTCGCGTTTTGTTATGTCCAATCACTAGTGTCCGGTTAAATGAAGTGGTTAGCTGCTAAAAGCCATAACTGGAGCGAGAATTGGAACGCTTGATGGAGTCACCGACTTGAAATTTTCGCATGAATCGGCTCTCTTTAAAATCAACGAGTTAGAGAGAAATATAGCTCATTTTTCATTTAACCGGACAGCAGTGATGTCCAATAATTTTATCAGGGCTTTATCAACTTAATGAGCTGTCAACGCAATGGAACGGATTTGTACACTCCGTTTACGCCCATACCGATTCCCTCCACACTTGGAACGACTGTGTGCCCCACTTTCGGTAATTGACCGCCTGCATCAGGTGGTGGCCAAGGCGCAAGAGATTTTTGGGGAGTCCGTGTAAGGTCAAAAACCGTTGAGCTTGCTGTGCCGAAGCAAAGCCGTGAATATGGTATTCTTGTTGGCGCGTGGGTTGAGGCAACACCTTCACCCGGTTGTTGGCATAGACGGTGTTGATGTGTTTCACGTCGGACATCATCTCCCGGTGCGCGGCATTGTAGCTTTTGAGTTTGTCAGTATAGATCCAACGAGGTTCACAGCCTTGGTCTTTGAATAAGCGGTGAAAGAAGCGCACCACGGCCTCTTTGTTGCGGCGCCGTTGCACCAGAATATCAAGGGTATCCCCATCTTGATCGACGGCTATCGGCGGGGCCAAACTTCAGACACCACCGTCGGATGGATTCGTAGGGGATAATGATCCCATGATCCGTGAAGACTTCTTCGACTTCACGGAAACTGAGACGGCAGCGATGATACAGCCAGACCGCATGACTGATAATGACAGACGGGAAACGATGGTGTTGGTAGCTGATAGATTTGGTCGCCATGTCAGACAGTCTGCAAAATCTCCCTTAACATGACAATACCTCTTTCACATACCTAAAATAAATTTATCCTCCAATGTATAGGCAACAGGATGGTTAGCAGATCCGAGCGAACTTCATTCTATAACCCAAAGAAAGTTTTTATAAGCTACCGTCGCAATGACGCCAGCGGATATGCGGGCCGTTTGTACGATCATTTGGTTGAACATTTAGGGGATACGGGCGTGTTTTATGACGTGAACACTATTCCACCTGGTGAAAATTTTGAGACCTATATCGAAGAAGCCCTGGCAGATTGCTTTATGTGCATCGTTGTTATTGGTCGCCAATGGGATAGTGAACGGTTGCATTCAGAACACGACTTTGTGCGGAGAGAGATTATTGCGGCTTTTTCACGTGAAATTCGTGTTGTCCCGATGCTGTTTGACGGTGCAAAAGTTCCCGAAGCAGCTACTTTGCCTTCAGAATTAGCAGGTTTGGCACAATTACAAGCGTATGATTTCGGTTCTGGTCGTGATTTTAAGCAATTAGTCACACAACTCATAAAGGTTGTCGAGCTGGCGAAAAAAGAAGCGAGACAACGACACTTGACCCAATTGAATAAGGCCATGCGTGACAGAGCTTTGCCCCCGCACCATTATCCCATTTGGGTTCTTTTCTTATGTGGAATCATGGCACTGTCTGTCGTGGCTTCGGGATTGTGGGTCCCGCGGCAACTAGAATCGGTTAAGAGTCTTTGGGTGGCAGAAGACGCTTTGCTACAAGGCCAGATCTCAAAGGCTATCAACGCATTTCTCAATGTTCTGGAGAAGGAACCAAATTCCCGTCAGGCAAAGATCGGATTCGCTATGGCTTTATTTCAAGAAGGATCCACAGAATCTACCGTACGAGCAATTAACATTATAGGTAATATGACGCTGAGTCGACAGGAATTGGAGCGTTTGAACAAGACGATGCCCGAAAAGTACCAACGCCTCTTTTCGGGAAGGGAACGATAATGATGATATGGATTTCGTTTCTCGTGACTCTCTTCACGTTCCCGGGTTTTGTCACGAGAACGGTAGCCATACGATTCGCATGTGACCTGCTTGGAGTATCAGTGTATGAAGCCCGTTATTTCAAAGGATACATTCATCATGAATCAATTGATGTTCCGTTCAAGGTAGTATTTCTCTACTTTTCACCACTTTTGGTGAATACTTTTCTTTGCGTGATGTTTTTCTTCCCCGTGGCTTTAGAATTTCTTCTGGATAATGATTGGACATGGGAAAATTCGAACATCCAGTTCCTCCTGACTTGGATGGGAATCTCCGTTGGAGTCCACGCCCTTCCATACAGGCTTGAGATTGAAGAATGCCTGGGTGATATACCAATGGAATATCGAAATGATTGGTGGTACTGGTTTCTGGATTTTGTAAGCATAATTTTTATTGCAATCGATTTTTTAAGGAAATTTGGGGTGGACTTTTTTTATGCTGTAGGAAGTGGAATGGCCATTCCTTATTTGATTACAAAAGCATTTATCACTTTCTGATACCAAACTTCTCTCGATTTCCTACATTATAGGTTTTTCCCCGCATAGGTTTAACTGATCAGACCATCCTTGCCCGGTCAAACGCCCCTCCAAAATTCTCCATGCAAAACAGACGGAGTGGTCACGAACCGTGTAATCTGTTCTGGCCTTCGGCGGACACCATTGCTCAGCCCCTGAGGTGGTCCCATACATATATGAAAGAACATTAGGAGGTAAATCAAGTGAGCAAAATGGTAAAGGTCAACAGAGAATCAGAAATTAAGACTGCTTGAAACACGAAGGCTCGGCAGAAGGGGTGAGATGGGGAAAAGAGAACGCCATTGGGATCGGGAGGCAGTATGGCATACCGAATGATTTCGACACGGAAATGGTTCAAATAGCAGAGATTGAGCAGACCACTCCCTCGTGTTGGAATTCGTCACTAAGCGACGAGGAACCCCAATCACGGATCTTCAGGCACACATCGACCCGGCTTCTTTAACGCGCGCGTCCGTTTCTCTTTCCAAAGCTGGTGAGCCAATTCAATCCCGGCAATCGTGACTTTCGCATTCTGGAACACCTGAAATGTTTGCATCACCCGCATGCGTTGTTTGATCCGTCGATGATTCTGCTCAATGCGGTTAGTGAGACATTTGTCTGTCCGAATCTGTACTCGAGGTGTGAGATATTGGATTTCCTGTAACTCCTGAATGGCCTGATGATTGGCGGCGTAGCAATCCAAGGTCAGTTTGTTTGGCCGTTTCCATTTGGTGATGGCCCGACGTAGAAATCGCACAGCCGGGGCCTGATCATGCTTCGCACTCAACAGAAAATCCATAGTGTTCCCATGCTGATCCACTGCGCGATACCGGTACACCCACTTTCCTTTGAGGCAAATATAGGTTTCATCAATAAACCAGGAGGTGCCGATCGCTCGATGCGTGTTCCTTCACTGGTTTTCAAACTTCGGAATATATTGTTGCACCCATCGAAGAATGGTGGTGTGAGCCAGCGAGATCCCTCGTTCGTCCATCATCTCCACAAGATCGTGATAGCTGAATTTGTAGGTCACGTACCAGCGGATACACAGGAGGATCATCTCATGATTGAAATGGCGGCCTTTGAAGTTTTTCGGGTATTTGGTTAGAGTTTCTATACTCAGGAGTATGACATGGCTAGCGAGTTTGCACCAATTCCATTGCGGTTATTGGCAAAAGCTGGCTGACGGCAAAGGACAAAGACTATACCCGACGCTTAGACAATCCTCATGATTTTTGGGGGCTGGAAATTCAGGCGGTCTTGACTCGCATTCGGGAGTGCATAATCCCGGTTCAGCCTGGTGCTAGTTTTGCAAAAAACCTGGATCGGTTATGACTGAATCCTCGAGAAAAGAAATCGAAGCTATCGACATTACGGGCCTGGCTATTTCATACAGCAAGGTCACTGCGGCAATAAGAGTATTGCGAGGATTAATCGCAGCTACTTTTTACGCAGGAATCATTATCTTGCCGGGAGTGATTATATATGTCTTTGTAAATGAGGAAAAAGTATATGAGGAACTTGCGTTGAGTTTAACACTAATAGCGACAGGGTTGATAATAGCTCCGAGTTTCTTAATATTGTATTTCACTGCATACCGGAAATTAATGGCAGGCTCGGTTGCGTGGAGTTGGGGGCTTATTGTTGTTTCCTTCTTAATGGTTCTCCTTTTCTCAATTAACTCCCTTGTAGAAGCCTTAGGGTTTGGAGCGCGGTATTCTGGTGGCGCAGTGTTGTTTGCGATTGTTTCATGGTTTTCGTTTGTTTATCTCCCGTTTATTTTATTTGCGGGTGCTGTAGAAATTATTCGGATCTCTAAGGTTTCTGAGAAAATTTTAATTCATCGAACACCGAACGATTTGATGAAAGATGCTTGGTTAGCAATCGGATTGCCCGAGGCCGCGCATTCCTACAGCATGGTCACCTTAGGCGCTCTTGCTCTGGGTCTTACTACTTTCTTAATTGAAGGATGGGTCTTTTATGCATATTGGGGTTTGGGTGAACAAATATCGAAGAGCGCTGAAACCGCATCACAACTCGATTTTACGTTTGGGTATTCTTTAGGGTGGATAATAGGTGTGAGAGGCTTCGCTCTCTTTTTTATAATCGCTCATTTATTATTTTTCATCGGAAACTGGGTAAGAAAAAAAACAAGGCGTCGGCTACAACTCGACGCCAGACGACTGATGAACTTAGACCCAAGGCCATGCGTTCTTTTTCTGCGTTCTTTCAATGACGATCAGATCTCGCTAAAAAACGCCAAGCCTCCCTGGTATATGCGGATGCTTGACCCGGGATCAGTAAATAGTAATCTAGAGGAACTCCTAGTCAAGAATTACTCGGATATTGGACCGGTTATCACAATTGGTAAGCCCACAGACACGATCCCACCCCTTGGTGCTGCTCGTCATTACTTAGAAAGAGAGGACTGGCAATCGGTGGTTCGAGCTCTTATTCGTGAGGCTTCCGTAGTCATTGTTGGTATAGGTTCTTCTAAAGGGTTAAATTGGGAGATTGATACCCTTGTAACCCAAGGATGCATTAATAAGGCAGTGTTTGTTGTTCCACCCGCATTTACGGAGAACCATGAAATGCTACGTGAGATTATCTCTAGAATCGATGGATCGCTGGCACTCCGGAAATACTCAAAAGAAGATGTTCATGTCCTCGCTTTCACGACTGATAGCTCTAGGAGTAGGTCGATCCAATCTCGTTATGGCCCTACTGAAATAGAGTACGATGTAACATTTCGTTGGCTCTCCGAAAACATCGTCAACCGCCTGGTAGGCATATCTGCTCAAGAAGCAGGGTAGGGACCTCTAGACTACGGAGAATAGCGGCCATCTTTTTAATTACATTTGCCCAAATAAGTATCAAGGTATCTTTTTGGCCTTTTATTTGTTTGTTGCAATCTGGGAAGCTACCTAGAGATCCACGACGGATTTTAAAAATCTTGTGAAAAGTAACAATTGAAAATCTCAGACTTTTTCCCATACGATTAACTATTGTTGATGGGGTTTATAAGTTTCCCCTTTTCCCTTTCTCGTCTTCCCACATCATCAGACAGAGATCGAGCAGCCAGCCGGTGCGGGTGGCATACGCTTCAGGTGTCTCCTGATACTTCGGGATGTCTGGGAGCGCAAGGTGAGGGATGATGGTGAGGCCTTGTTGTCCCGGTGGGTGCTGATAGATTTTCCGTCCATGCCGAAGCACATAACGCAGGAGATCCTTTCGTGAGAGATTTGCATGGGGGAGCAACGTGCGTTGAATGGTCTTCCAACCGACGCCATGTGCATACAGATCGACACAGACGGTGGCCAGAAAGTGAACGTCGTTGAGGGGGATGAGGGGTGCGAAAATGGTGAGCGCATCCTGTTTTGTCACCTCACACACATTGGCGTAAATGATCCGTGGTTCAGCGAGGGCATCGCGGTGCAGGCCTTCTGCGCGTGCATCCTGGATGTGTTGGATATGTTTGCATGGCTTTCTGGAAAATTTCCAGACTGGGCAGGAACATCCCCATTCACCTTGTTCATCTTGGGAGACGATGTAGGATTGTTGGGATTGGTCTGGCTGGGGATTGAATAATAATGAATCCAAGACATTTGCCATGTGTCCTTTACGCATGGATGAGGAATAGAGGTATCAGGGAGTGTGATGATTGTGGGTTTCTGGATTGAGTTGTTGTTTATGGATAATGGCGTGCATGGTGCTTCACGCCTCAGCTTTTGTACTTCCTGTCTCTAGATATTGCTGGGAATCGTGTGTGTCTCTGACAAGCCAGTGATCTGATCGAATTCGGTGATACTCAAGGTTCATGGGTTTATTCTTTCTTAAAAATAATTGGGAGTTGATTGAACAGGCATGTGTATTTTGTTGTGGCTCCCTTTGTCTTTCTTCCTATGTCTTACGCTGCCTCCCAATCAAAGGTCAGTTGTGTGCCGGTGGTAATGGTGGGATCGTCGACACGCAAGGGGTGAGGGGTCCCAGCTGGAACGGCTCGAAGCACGGTCGGTGGGGGCGGCACGGGATCCTGTCCGAAGAGGTGAGCGGGCAAGGGAAAGGCGAGCCAGGGGGCATAGAGTGCCCCATTAATTTTTGTGATGGTGACTACTAAGGGATCGATATCCATGCCATACAAATTGAGAGAGATGTTCGAGGCATATAGTTGATGTTGGCATGAGGGTCATTCGGACCATCATTTCACACACCGCATGGGGAGTGAGAAAAAAGGCATGAGGGTTCCATGACCCTTGGCGATTGTCAGAGAGCATCGCGCCGAGATAGTCCGAGGGGTGTTCAAGGAGCGGGCCCAGATTGACGTTTCGATAGAGATATTCCTGCAAGGTGTCCGATAAGGTGGAGGGCGTGGTCGAGACGCCTAACATCCATGCCAGCCAGTTCACGAACAAGTGAAAGGCTTCCCAAGCGCCTTCACGGCAAGCGAGATGATCGATGCAGCGATTGAGTGCCTTGAGCGGGGTAGGATGTGGGGTGGCATACTCGAGGTGGGGAATAGGCTCGGTTAACAATCTGACGTACTCGAGTAAGAGGCCACAGTAGGACCACGGGGGACGGGCATCTCCGAGTTTGGGGAGGCGACCCTGTGAAAGGAGGAATTCAAAAAGATCGTCAAAGCGGGGGGTGGGTGATGGACGGAGCAGGTGACGTGCGGGGAGTGCGGCCATCCGGTTGGATCCTTCGTGAGATCGTGAGGGGTGGTGGATGTTCGGTGAAGGTGATAGGGATGATGAGATTTTTCCCTATTTGGTGTAAGAGAGTTTTGGAGTCGAGATAACAAGATGGCATGCCCACCAATGTGAGATAGCGTGCCCATGCTCGAAAAGTTCGTTGTCGTGACCGGGACGAAATGGAAGGTTACCGAGAATGGGATCCTCGGGTAACAGGGGGTATGACGAGAGTTCTGACGGTGGTGGCGAGAGTCGTCCGATTTTCTACTCCAAATTTCTGAAACAAATGTCCCAAATGTTTTTGAACGGTGCCTACCCCCGTTCCTAAGGATTGACTCATTTCCGTATTGGTCTTCCCGGCCAGCAGGAGTGCCACCACCTCCCGTTCTTTGGGGGTGATGCCATACGGTTCAAGGGTATCCCAATATGGTTGGGACGGAGATTCCTCGAAGAGAAGGAGACGAGCGGTCCCCATCGGCATCAGTCGAACCTGGAGAGTTTTCCCCTTTCGGTGTAGAAGAAGGGGTTGGGGAGGTCGCAGGCGGTACTCGGGATCGTTGCTCTGTTGCTCCTGAAATTGTATCCACTCTGTGATGATTGAAGGGAGGAGGTCCTTGGGTGCTGATGAGCATTTTCCGTAGCGTCCAAAGAGGGCCAGGCTCTGGTCTGTGGCCCACAGCAGCCGTCCTTGTGTAGTGATCAGGGCTAAGGGGAGAGATGGATTGGTGGCCGACACCGATAGTCGGTCTTTAGAAAATTGCCATGTTGAATACAAGGAAGAAATCTGTCATACATGGGAAATTTCGCCCGTTTCAGTGAACATCTCCTAATGGTAAAAAATGCGTTGCATGTCCGGTTTCAAGTGAAAATCTAGCTGATTTAATTGGGACTGGAGAATTTAAAATCGGAGGCAAAAAATGAGTACATCTCTCGCGATGGATGCCTATAATCGTGGGTACAATCCCGGCATTGT
This sequence comes from Nitrospira sp., assembly GCA_020430245.1. Classification (GTDB taxonomy): domain Bacteria; phylum Nitrospirota; class Nitrospiria; order Nitrospirales; family UBA8639; genus Nitrospira_E. Next base: position 621 of record JAGQKG010000123.1, on the reverse strand, counting down.
ACTGGGGGGTAGCAATATTGGAACTGCAACCATAGGTAGTGACGAACTTCTTCCGGCGGGCTCTCAAGCCGCCGGTTTCTACGCGGTGGCGTATACCTGGAATGGCGAGATGATCATGGCGTCACGGCGCCGAAGGCCGTGGCACAGGCCTTAGTGAAGAAACTCGAAGAGTCGGTGTTCAAAGACAAAACGTATAAGCGGTTTGTGCTGGGAGTTTCCATAGGATTAGCTACTGCCGACGGTCCGAAATCGTCAGTTGAGGAATAGTGCATGAATTAGCTCATACACTTGACGCTAATCTTGGATTTATTTTTCAGAGGCTAGAGGAACTGGAAAATTCCGAACAAGGTTGTCGTATGAAAAAAAAGCGCATAAGAACACTGATCTGTGTGGTCGTGTGTGTTGTGAGTATGGTGAGCATAGCGAGTACTGTTTTAAGCTCTCAAGGTACGGGAGATAAAGGAATTTACTTTGAGCAACCGATCCCTTGTCCCATCTATCTCCAAGCGATACGTTCATTCTTCGATCTTGAGTCTTTCATTCAATCCCAAGGAAAACGTTCATCATTCGAACCGGAGTCTTTTTTTCAAGCCCAAGTGAAAATTCTGAGTATAGACAATG
>JAGQKG010000122.1 GCA_020430245.1 Nitrospira sp. | reverse complement strand
CTCCAAATGGCCGGAGAAATATTCGTGAATGGGTTTGAACGACAACAGGTAGAGGAAAATTTACGAAAAAGTGAAGCCGCAAAAGTTGAGGCCTTTCGTCAAAGCGATGCCCTGAAAACCGCTCTTTTGTCTTTAGTTTCACACGAATTACGGACTCCACTCACTGCTATGAAGGCTTCCATCGCCGGGTTGATTGAACTTTCCAGACAGGACACCTCCAAGGTGCAGCAGGAATTTCTCCAGGGTATCAATCAGGAAATCGATTTTTTAAACGGATTGGTTGATAATCTTCTTGATATGTCAAAGGTTGAAGCGGGAACGCTGGTTCCTCATCGTGAATGGCATTTATTGGAAGATTTGGTCGAAGGCGCAATCAGACGATTGGAAATGTCTTTGAAAAGCCGATCTCTGCAAGTGAACCTTGGGGAGAAAATATCTCCCATTTTTGTGGATGGGATGGAAATTCAGCAAGTCCTGATCAACCTGTTAGATAATGCTGTTAAATATTCCCCCCCAGGATCCTTGATCAGCATTGTTGGCCGCATGACGCCGAACCAGGTGGAAGTAAGGGTCTCCAGCGAGGGAGAAGGAATCCCTCGGGAAGAATTGGTCAGCATTTTCAACCGATTCTACCGGTTAAAGGGTCCGCGTACACGACTCATTCGTGGTACCGGTCTCGGATTGGCGATCTGTAAGGGTATGGTCGAAGCCCATGGTGGTCGAATTTGGGCCGAATCACAGAATCGAGTCGTGACAATTAGCTTTACGTTGCCGATTCCTGACGCACCCCCTATGATAAATTTTGACGGAGAAGAGGAGTAAGCGGTCTGCCTATGGCTCTTGGATCTCGAATTTTAGCTGTTGATGATGAGCGGCAAATACGTCGTTCCTTGCAGGTCAACCTTGAGGCAAAAGGCTATGAAATCCTGACAGCTGAAACCGGAGAAGAGGCCCTCCAAATTATGAGCCACCGCCTTCCGGATCTGGCCCTCGTAGATTTACTGCTTCCCGGAATGGATGGAATCAACCTGACACGTCAGATGCGTGAGATCTACCAAATTCCGATTATTATCCTTTCCGCGATTGGGGAAGAAGCGAAAAAAATTGAAGCTCTCGAAGTCGGGGCTGATGACTATGTGACCAAACCGTTTAGTATGGAGGAACTGACGGCAAGAATCCGCTCAGTCCTGCGACGCACATCCTCAATTTATGGTACCGATCCTGTGTTTACATTTGGAAATTTACAGGTCGACTTTGAGAGTCGAAATGTCTCCATTCGAAGCAAGGCCGTGAAGCTAACCCCAACGGAATATGATCTCCTGAAGTATCTCATTCAGAATTCCGGAAAAGTTTTGACGCATGGAACCATTCTCCGGGCCATTTGGGGCGCGGGATATAGCGAGCAGGCTCAATATTTACGTGTCTTTATTGGGAATTTACGGAAAAAATTGGAAAAAAATACCGCACGACCTCAGTATATTCTCACCGATCCTGGAGTCGGCTATCGATTTGCCACCGACTTTGTTGAAGATGAAAAAACACACTGACTGTGCGCTTTCATCTGAGGTGTTCCTTATCATTCATTGTCTCTTGCCTGTCCGGATTTTGTAGCCATCTCCTTTCCTCTTTTTTTCTCTTGTCATGCCTCAAGCTGCCCGGGCTTGATTTCCTTCAACACAACCTCCTCCCAAGGGAGCTGGCTGGAAGACCCGGAAATGTTCATCTGGATTGAATTTTTGGCCTGGTTGGTGCCTCGTGGCGTGGTGAGTGACACTGTCCATTCTCCGTTATTTCAGGAAGTTCTTTTCTGTCCAGCACCGCGTTGATCTATGCGGGAATCAGGAAATGGCGCCAGCTGGAATCTTTATGAAATCTTTATTGGAACGGGTCATAAATCAAATAGATTCTTTATGGATTTGGAAATTACCATGTTGGATAAACGACAACAATCAAAACAATCGGTTGGAGGAAGTAAGGAAACGGGAGGTGAACTGATGAAAATGTTTAATTGGCCAATAACTGCTCCCACTCTGAATGTGTTCGGAATATTCCTGTTCTTTCTCTTAATCTGTCACTATGCATTGGCCTCCACGCAACCTTCAGGAGTGAATGTCTCAATGGACTATTGGGCACCCTATTATAGGCCGGCTTTGGCCATAGTCCCCAATGGAGCCTCGATTCATATTGTGAATCCTACTTCATCACCGCACACCTTGACGCATGATGGTTGTCGAGTAGGTGGGCTATGCGCTTTTGATACCGGCGCTGTTCAACCCGGCCAGGAATTCACTATCCCTTCACTCCCTCCTGGTCGGTATCCATATTTTTGCGTGCTTCATCCCATCATGAAGGGTGAAATTATTGTCATGCCCCATCATACGGTCATTGGTTAAGGTGCAATACACCATCATCTATCGACCACTCATGCGAAGGAGTCTCAGTAATAGCATGGTTGTGGCCATGCATTCCATATTCATCCGCTTGTCCGGGCGGTGGATCGTCATGGATGGGATAACCCCTCCATGCGCCGACTGCTAACTACCAATGAAAAGCCAAAAGCGCATTCTCATTGTCGACGATGACACAGACGTCCTTATGTTTCTGAGAGATCGTCTGAATGCCCTGGGTTTTGAGGTTCTCACTGCTGCCAATGGAAAGGAAGGGGTGGAGGTTCTTCAGCATCACACCGTCAATGGGGTTTTACTCGATTTATATATGCCTGTCATGGGAGGCCTTCTTATGCTGGAACAATTAGTGCAGTCTTCAACGTTTCCGCCGGTGATTGTTATGTCACCCACTGAACACCGATCGGAAATGCAGCTTGCCATGGATAAGGGGGCCATGGATTATCTCATCAAGCCGATCGCTCCGGACGTATTGACCGATAAATGTCTGCGACTCTTTCAGTAGAAACCTGTGAGCCCAGGAAGGATTGTTATCCTCAGAAAGGAAGCCATGAAGAATGGTAAAATGAATATTTCTCCGGGAATTCCCACTCCTGATATCTTACGAATCCAAGAAAGTTTTGAGATCGTAGCCTCCCACGGAGAGCAGATGGTTTCTCGATTTTATCATGTGTTGTTTGATAAATTCCCCGAGTTTCAGACCTTTTTCCCTCAGACCAATTTAGCGCAACAATATTCGGCGTTTCTAAGCGGATTGCGCACCCTCGTCTTGCATATGGACAATCCTGAAGAATTACGTTCTATCCTCGTTCAATTAGGGGAACGCCACAAGAAGTATGGCATTAAAAGGAAACACTATCCTCCTGTCGTATATGCGCTGATGCATGTTCTGACGGAATTGAGTGGGGAAGGCCTTGATGGAAAAACATATGACGCTTGGGAAAATTTCTTTCACCTGATGAGAGCCATTATGCTTGAAAGCTACTCTCTGGAAATGTTGCCTGTTGGAGATCGGCAGGAGAAGGTCCTCAGCACCGGGGCAGGAGACAACACAAAAAGAATTTTGCTAATCGATGATGACCGCCAACTTCTGGACCTGTACCAATCATACTTGGAGCTCGAAGGCTATCTATGTAGTCAGGTTTCAGATGTAGCTTGGGCACTTACTCATATTCAGATGAGTCAGTATGACCTTGTCCTGACGGATTTTCAAATGCCCGGGATGAATGGTATTCAGTTACGGAGAAATCTTGAATATGTGGGTAATGGTTGTTGTCCCCCATTTGTCCTGGTTACAGGAATTCCCAATCAGGAGATTCGAAGGCAGGCATTAGAGTCAGGATTCGAGGCAGTGCTGAAAAAGCCGCATAACCTTCCTGAGCTGAGTTCTCTCGTAGGAAAAGTCTTAAAGAAAACTATGGGATTTCAGGGAAATACATAGAATATGTGAAGTGAGATAGAAAAAGATGCGGAAGAAATATCCCCCTCAAGACTCTCTATAAGGCGTGTTCACCTTTTTTATCTACTGTGTGCTCATCACCGATACTCTGAATTGTGTTAACACGCCCTATGACGATATGGCGTTTGTAGACAAGCTTCTGAAGGAAGGGGGCATTTTGAAGAGGTGGTGGAGCACTTGTGCGTTGCTGTTACATGGGATCCTATTCATGTCGCTTCCCATTTGTGGTTTTAGGACGGACATTGGGCCGGATTCAAGGGGAATAAGGAACCCAAGACCGCTCTGACCGTGGGTATCGATGCGACTCTACCAAGCCGTTCCACCGATGAAGGGGATCTCCTGCCAGAGATGCGAGCCCTAATTCTGATATTGGGATAAGGGTCGTTTCCCATTGATGGTTTCAGGATTGGTTGGCGTTTTTTTTCAAAATTTATCGTGCAAGGCGTTGGATATTTTCCGCCGATCATGAGAAGGGCAGGCAAAATTCTACGACCACGTTTTTTGGGGGGCATAGATCCCAATGAGCTCGATTGTCTTGTCGCGGTTATGGAGGGCCTCTCCGCCGATTCCGGAGCGACCCGAGTCATTCGGAGGTCACCGGATAATTCGATTCCAGTGGTCTTCGGGAATGGTGCGGATTGTGATCGGCGGAGGGTTGATATGCACAGGGATAGTTCCCTTATTCGATATACCGCTTCGTCTCAGCCAAGAAACATTATGCCCAATCAGATTTGGCATGGTACCCGTCGTGAAAAGGACGCACGGATCGACGAGGGTTTTCATCTGCTTGTGCCGCAGATACCTTCGGTTGGCCATGAGCTAAAATTGGTTCAATGTAAAGGGAACCCTCTTGGCTGCGTTCGGTCAAAATAGTAACTGGAAGCCGAGGTGTCCAGGTTTGGAAGCACAAAAATTGCTACGATTGAATTTTTAGAGCTTTCTAAACTCCCTGAGGCAGCGAAACCGTTTTCCATGTGATTGACGAAGAGGGGGGCACAGGAATCTAATAAAAGGATTACGACAGATAAATGGGGCCATTGTTCCTTGGCTGAAGAGAGTAAAAGGACGCCTTTCCTAACAATTTAACTTGTGAGGTGTCTCATGTCGGTTAGGATTTCCTCCATATTTGGACCTCTTGTTTTTTTAGGGATTAGCCTGATCGGGGGGAATAGTTCCTGGGGGCAAGGAGCACCTGATCAATCTGCGGATGAGCCAGGTGGTTTTGTGATTCCAGAATCAATTAAGGGGTTTGATGAGCAAAAGGTCAAAAATGATCCCATCTGTGATTCCAGCGTCCGTCCGCAAATTGATCATGTAAACCCGGACGAAATGAAAACCGGGGAAACGATTGTGGTGGAGGGTAAGTATTTCGGAAAGAAAAAAGAATGCTTACACAGTGTGACTTTTGGGTCCGTGCCGGCGAAAGCCTTTTCGTTTGTGGATGGTGAACGCGTAGAAGCCGTGGTGCCGGAAGGGTTACGATCTGGCGTCATGTTTTTAAATATCGAGACGGGTGGCGGAACGGCACGAAAGGGGATTTTGATTCGATCAAAAGACTAATTTCATCTCGTAAGCGATGACACCAATTCTTTAAAATTTCACTCATTTTCTGGTATGTAGATCTTGAGTTATTTAGGGAGTGGTCCTCTTTTGCCTACCCATATCTAGTTTGTGTCAATCAGCATCTTCACTCGATAGTCCATGAAGTCCCTCTTTTGTCCTGTTCAGTTCCTATCCTTATTCCTCAGCCAGATAAGAAACATCATGGAACCAGTTGTTCGTATTTAAACTTCGCTATGGCTTGTTTCTCACATTCAGGGCATATGCCATGGGTGAACGTCATATTGGAGTTTGCGGTAAGATACGTTTCTAGTTGATGCCAGGTGTCCATTTGGTCGCGAATTTTTTTGCATTCCGCGCAGATGGGTAAAAGGCCTTCCAGTAATTGGATTCGTGCGAGAGTTTCCTCTCTTCGGGCGATGAGAGCATTGCGATGATACAACAGGGCGGCAATAATCCACATCGCAAAAAGAGCTAATCCACGATTCGTAAAAACTTTCCAAATTGGGACAACCAGAGGTTCGGGTGAGTAAAAAATCCCGACAATGGTTAAGATGGAACAGGCAAGTACTATAACCGGCATGGCCCATGTGGGATACAGGAAAGACCCGATTAAGACCGCTAAGATATAGGGGATGGCACAAGCAACTCCTAAGGGGATGTGAATGTCCACATAGAATGTCACAACAATTATGAGGAGGGAACAGGCCCAAACCATTAGCTGTGGATTTCGGAGGCTGCGGTTTTCTTCCTTCCCGTTCTGCAAGGATTTTCTCCAAGGAGCGAACGTAAGAATCGAAGTGCCTTTCTGAGATCCGGCCTTGGGCCGCAAGCAATTTTCGCGGCATTATAAATGAGTGGAGGGCATTAGGATAGTTCCCGGTAAGAGTGTGTATTGACACCTGTCGTTCTGGAGGTAGAACGGCCATTGATTTTTTTTCGTAGTGAGCGAGTGGTCCTCTGATCGTTTCCTTGCGTAACAGCCGATTCCCAGGTCTGGGTTGCTTCCCTCCTGAGCCCTATTTGATAGCTTGAAAGACGTTGGAGTAACGCGTTTCATTTTTCTGGAAGCGATTAGTGTGCGCAGAGTCCGTGGTGAGCCGGTGTAGGGGAACTCCGACTGTCAATGATGTGCTCGGGTTACACAAGAAAGTGTTCATACCGCAACTCACCGGCTGGGCCAAGCGTGGTGTGGTAATGCGCAAATTGTTTACGGAAGTCAGAAAGTTAATGTCCCTGTAAATCGTATTTCTCCGCCCTACTTGATCATTCGTGGTTGGTCGTTCACCAGTGGTGAGTCTTTGTTGAAGGAGAGATGGAGACCACAACCCGTGTGGCCCTTTTGGGTCAAATGGTCGTCGACAATCTCTCTCTTCCCAGGCGAGGATACGGTCGAAAGGAGGATTTGAATCAAGAACGTGCGGCTTTGGGTCTGATCTTTGGTACGTACCCTGCTAATAAATCTGTCCGATTGAATCCCATCGATGCCCTTCGCGACGAATCATCTGCAGGAGGGGGCAAGGGCTGCAAGTCTCGGTCAAAAAGGACGTGAACCGTTCAGAAAACAACGCGCGGGGAAAAAAGGTGAACCCAAGTCTTCCCCTCACCATGTATAAAAATCCGGAATCCCTTCTCAGGATGCACCTCAGGAAATGCACTCAAGGGTTTCTGCCAGGTTAACCATGTTGCCAGATGGTTAGCACCGGGTCTGCTGTACGTGGGCGAAGAGGGACTGTGTGAAGATAGTGGCCGGCACAGACGAGGCCCACGTCTTCTGCGATGCCTCGTGCCACATCTGATTCGGCTGCGCTGTGATTGATCATGACGAAGGTTCCGCCAATAAGGAGGTTCTTGGCAACTTGGGCGAACAAAGCAGCCGGGGTGAATAAGCTAAGCGGTAATCGCCAGGCCAGCAGCGGCTTGGGAGTGACGAATGGATACCAGGCCGTAATGATATCGGCCTGTCTGGTGAGCTGGCGATAGTCGGCGATCACGTACTCGGTCTGCGGCAGATCTTGGATGTGCTCACGGGCATAATCGATGCGGCGTCGCCCGTTACAAAAAAGATGATGGCCATCGACCTCGATGCCTGCCAGATGGTTTGGGCGGAAGAATGTGTGTAGGGCCGCAGCATAACCGAAATTGGCACTCCCTAAATCACAGACCCGTTGGTTGAGGCGAATAGGCCAACCAAGAGCCTGTTTGGCACGATCCAATATGTCCAGATAGGAATAATTCAGAAGAGCAGTTTCGGGAGGAAGGGATTTTTCAAAGTACGAATGATAGGACCGCGCCAGCTCTTCAGTTCTTTGGTGTTGGGTCGCTGTAAGGTTGGTCAGTGGCCCCTTGGAGTGTTCGCGGAATGGTCCCCGAGGCCATCGCAGAGCTTGCGAGGCTTCATACCAGAATCGGTGATAGCCAGATCGGAGCCGATCGGTCAGGGATATCCCATTTGAGGGTTGACCATTAAACAGACTTGAGGTTTGCACTATATTTCTCATTCCTGGGATGACCTGATGAAGCGGAACTGATATCTCGGTCGCTCTTTTATGTATGTCGGTAGGGGTGAGAATGGTCTTAAATGATTGTGCAAGAATAATGGTCGGCATGAATCGCTTGGGTGCCTTGAGCTAAGGTTCTTAAAACAGCGTAGCATACTCCTCAGATTGCTGAGGGGGAAAATGCCCAAATGTGGAGACAATACATTGAAAAAAATCCTCCAGATTGCTGGGGGAGCTACACCTTCCTCTTGCAGGCACGGGCTCGTGGCATTGGACTAAGGAGGGAAGAGCGTGGTTGAGGAAGTGGAAGCTGACATTGTATTGAGTGAGGCCGTCGCCCATGGAGTGGCTCCCAATGACAATTTCGGGATTGGCTTGGCGTCTGCAACTACAGGAACGGTGGTCTACGATATACAAGGCCTTTCGTCATTATTGCCAGGGTTCCACACCTAAGTCTGGCAAATTATGGAGTTGGTCGGGACTGGGAATCGGTCGGTTCCACCGAGTCGTGGGGGCAAACCGGGAATTGCATTGGTTGACAATGTTAATCATTGTTTGAATGCGTTTCGGAAGACAATTGAATTTGAGAATTACAGTAGTGAGGCGTTGCCAAACTTGCAACCGGAGTGAGAGGGATTAGATTGAACAGATGTCAAGCCGTAAATTAAAAAGCATCCGGAAGATTTAGCGATACCTGTTCCCCGTCATCCAGGAGTAACAGAAAAGCCAAAGAACTTTAGGCCGGTCGCGGCATGTTTTGTTTATCGAATCACGAGAATGGGTCGTGTTGCCTGGTGGAGCACGGTATGGGATACGGTGCCCAAGACAAACCGTGTGATCGTCGAAGGATGGTGAATTCCCATCACCAGGAGATCCGGTTCCGTCACTGAGGCTTGTTCCAATATCGTATTCGCCGGGGCTCCTAACCCCACATATCCTTTTATCGAATTGTAACTGTCCTTGAGTTGACTGACGGCTTGATCGAGGAAGGATTCTGTGCTCTGTAAGGCCTGCTCGATTTTTCCCTCCGGTGCAGAGACACCTCCTCGAAAGAGGGAGCGGGGGATTGGTACGACCGACAAGAGCGTGATCTCTATCTGTGGGTGAAAGGGATGCTTCTCTAAAAACTGTCTCACCTTTTGAACATCATCAGGGCTTTGGATGGCAAACAGAACCGTTCTGATTTCCGTTAATGGCCTGTTGATGATTAGAACCGGACATGTTGCGTGGGTAAGAACCCGCTGTGAGACACTCCCCAGAAAAAGCTCCTCGACCTGCCCTCTTCCGCGAGCGCCCATCAGAATGAGATCAGGATGTTCTTCTTTGGCCACCGACAAAATGAGCTCGGCTGGCGAGCCTTCTTCCATTTGGATATCCAAATGTTTCACTTTGCCTGAGAGAAGACATTCGGCGCGTGTTAATGCCTGTTCGCCGTCTTTCCGAAGGGCCTCTTCGGCGACTTTAGACAGGTCATAGGCAATTTCAGGGCCGAGCATAGAGAATGTTAATCGAGGGAGATCGATGACATGCAGAATGGTTAGCCTGCTGACCGAGGACAAACTCAGTACGGCTTGTGTGGCGTGAGCGGCATGTTCAGATCCATCAATGGCTAGAAGGACTCGCATAGGTCATTTCACCTCTATCTTTTTAGGGTGATTTTTATCGCCGAGCGTTCCTACAGGGTTTGGCTTGGCGGCTCCGGTCTGATTACACTGATCGATTCATGCATCTTGGTTCAGACATTATAGTCGAGTTACCTCAAAAAGACCCAAAAAATTCTTAAGTTCTGGCAATCTTGTGGTATCCCTGTTCACTCGAAAGGCGTCATTGCCTTAGGAAGGAGGCTGCTTCCACATGGTCCGGGGGAGGGCGCGTTTGATAGAAGGGGACTTTCTGTTCCAGAATACTTTCCTACTCGGCAGGAAACGGGGTCTGACGAATGATCTCATGTTGTCGAATATGACGAGTCAAAAAATGATATAGCCACACTCCGCCCAGCATGGTGCCCAGAAGTCGTATGAGGATGTCGAGTGGAGAAGGTTGCATTGGTCAAAGGATGGTGAAGATGAGAAAGCACACAATTCCGGTAAAGATGATGGTTAGGATACGGGTGAGGCATCTTTCCCTGATTGCCTCCAGGCACATCTGTTCGTGATACCATGTCAAGTAGAACCCAAATTCTTTCTGTACGTTACCCATCTCTCGCGCTATCTTTGAAGGGAGACATGAGATCAGGAAACGGAGTTGAAATGCTGATGCACATTTGGTCCCTCTTCACCCTTTCCCCTAAACTTTGTCCCTTTGGTACGTTGGTCACGCCTGGTGGCTATTCTCGATGATTTACTAACTAATGGGGACTCTATCATGAAGTTAAAAGTCAAGGGGCGATGGGTTGTCGGGTCGAGGATAGGGACCTGCCTGGCGTTTGTCCTGTTGGTGGGCGGTGGCGAGATAGTAGGCTCTCAACTGTCCTCTTCCTCCACACCCCGCCAGGTAGTGGAAGAGTGGTTTGAAGTATTCCCAGAGAAGATTGAACTGGCTGCAGACCTGACAACAATGGCATTCAGGGAGGGTGTGTCAAAGGAAGAATGGATTGCCACCCGAGGTCCATATCTTCGAAACCTACAATTGAAATATGTGCGTGTCAAGATTGCCCACGAGAAAATGGTAGGAGAAGAAGCCCATGTAATTGTCCATGCCCACATTGTCACGTTGATGGGTGACCAGCCGCAGGACGAGTTGTATGTCCTGTTGAAAAGCCCGGAGGGCAGGTGGATAATCGATCAAGTGGAAGTGTATACGGAAACGTTTAATATGGGTCCCTGAAAGGGAAGTAGGCAGGAGCTGATCAAAAAAGTTGATCAGGGTCCCGCCCTGTCTTCTCCCCGGTAATGTCCCAGGCAGAAATAATTACCACCAAT
>JAGQKG010000121.1 GCA_020430245.1 Nitrospira sp. | reverse complement strand
CCCCGCAATGTAGGGACAGATGACGAAACCGTCCCTGAAGTTGAAGCGCAAGTCTGACAATTTCCGGCCATGGCTCGCGCAAATCGGTGAACGCCGAGGCCTCATCAAGGTATGAGTCGAGTCTCTTCCTCTTGTGTGGTCTCGAAGACGGCGACGATGGAAGAGAGTGAGGCTTTCCATTTTCTCGAATATTGGAAAGGCGGGGAGTCTGCCGGATTTCGGGTTGATTGCATGGGGAGATAGAGGACTCTTGAGCCGGAAGATCGGTGAGCGGGAGACGAGTCAGCTGCTGTGTCTGATGCGCTCTCTTTGGTTATAGAGACGGAGCCCAATTCCAATTCTTACAGTTAGGGGATTTTCAAGGCTGAAACAGAAAGCATTTCTCGCAAAAACAGCAGTGAGACGAGGAGGGGGGAAGGTGCCTGAGGACGTGTGAGGGCTTATTCGCAGCTGCAATTCAAGCACCAGTGCTTACTGCAAATACCGCAGGAGTCTTCCAGAGCCTTGCGCAAGGTACGGCGAGCCCGATGTAAACGTACCGTGAGGTTATTGAGGGTGATTTGTTCTCCGGACAAATCTATTCGTTGAATGATTGCGGCATATTCGGGTTTGAGGGTCAACACAAGGCGATCCAGACAGGCACAAATCGTCGGTTATAGTTCATCTTAAGGAAGGGCCTTGGTTTGTTCTGAGCGAGGGTTTCGGCCTCGTCGAAAAAGGTTTGTAATGGCTTGGAGTCTGTTTCTTTGGTCCAATAATAATCAATCAGCGCATGGCAGAGAATTTGGTAGAACCAGGGTGATCCGGTCTATTTGTTTGATGGAATGGAAATGGGCCAAAGCTTTCATGAAGCATTGTTGCAGGAGATTTCCGGCGACGGTGGAATTACCGAGACGGTGAGTGCGGAAGGCGTGGAAGGCCTGGCGATGGTCGAGTAAAGGTTTCATCATCTCATCGAAGAGGGGTGAGGTGGCGAAACTTTCTCCATTTCAGATGGGACTTCGGTTCCATTTGACGCTTCCGTTTCGCACGACGAACTTCGGACATGAACCCAGGATGGACCGGCCCATACCATGAACGGCTCTTGCTCGGGAAGATCTGGTCCGTTTCATGGGGACCTGAAAAGCTTATTTCCCGTTTATGACTCACGGGAATGATGAGCGGGGACTTGACAAGGTGGGAGGGGAATGACCGGAAACGGATGTCTGATTATCAATTTAGGAACGGCTGAATTTACACCGGCCACATTTTCATGATTGAAACGGAGGACGAGCTTCCCAGACGGGAGGCTCCGGCATTAACCAATGCCAGGGCAGTGATCAGATCGCGGATCCCGCCGGCTGCCTTCACACCCATCCGTTTTCCAACCATACTCCGCAGGAACCCCACGTCTTCAATGGTTACCTTGCTCCCGATAAATCCGGTCGACGTTTTCACAAAATCGGCCCCGGCCTTCTCCACCAGTTGGCAAGCTATTTGTTGTTCTTCTTTATTTAAGAGTGACGTTTCCAGGATGACCTTGACCAGGATTTTTGATGAGGCACGACGGGCCACGTTTACGACGCCCTGGATATCGTCCAGGACGGCTCCATGATTGCCCGCTCGCAATAGGCCAATCTGGATGACCATATCCAATTCATGGGCACCGCCTTCAATCGCCAGTTTGGCCTCGTAGGCTTTCACTTCAGGAAGGGTGTTGCCGTGAGGAAAGCCAATGACCGTGGCAATTCGGACTGGAGTTCCCGCCAGGCACCACGTGGCATGCGGGACCCACAGCGGGGCGACACAGACCCCTCCGAAGCCGAACGTACCGGCCTCTTCGCAGACTCGTCGTATCTCGTCTTTCGTGGCGGCCGGGTTTAATGCGGTATGATCAATGATTTTGGTGAATTCGTCGCGGGTCATCCTGCGTGTTCCGATGAAGGATTAGAGAGGTTGTGCCCTACTCTCCGGTATTCGTATGATCCTACCGTGTTTCATCGGCACCAAGTTCCGACAACGAAAATATTTTCATCGGGGCACAACGTACCTTACAATGTCTTGCGGATGCTGTCGTAGCCTTTTTTGAGTTCGTCCAGCACAAGTCCCAGGCCGGTAGAAACAGAGTCGGTTGTGTGGCTGGCTTCCTTGCGGACCGCTTCCATCTTGGTCTTGACCTCTTCCCACTGTGCTTCGAGTTTCGCCCATTCATCCCGTGCATCCGCCTTGGCCAAGTGCAGTTTGACCTGAAGCTCGTCACGCTGACGTTTCAGATCATCAGCAATTTTTTGAAGCTGGTCTAATGAGTGCGCCATGAACGTCTCCTTTCATTAAAATCCTGTTCAAACGGTGTTTTTATAGATTAGCAGGAAACTGGACTGAGAGTGTACCCTTTACCAGGGCGAGCGCGTTCAGCGGGTAACACGCTTCAGACTGCTTCTTTCGTGTAAGGTGCAGAAAATCCGCGAAAGTGGCGATTTTCAGGCGTAAGCTGGGAAGTGGCCTCTGGGCCTAGAAGAAAGAGATTTTCTGGGGCGAGTAACCGCGCGCGCGTCTATTTAAAATGGATCGTTCTGTGCAATCGCGTCCTCTGTCTTCACTTCGTAGGGGACAATATCGCAGGTGCAGCCTTTGACCTTTCGGTCCACATACATTGTCCAATGTCCGTCTCGGTTCACATCATGCCAGTAGAATAACGGCCATTCTTTGGTTTCAACCACCGAATTCCAATGTTCATTATATTCCGAGATGAGGATTTGACGGGCGGTTTTGTAATCTACGATTCCGTCTTGGCGGAGGGAATATTCCCGAATGTAGAGGCCGGTTACAATATTAATATCTTCGTCGACCAAGTATGCCTCATCCGGTTCGGGTGGCGGCATTTCCGCTGTGACGATTTCTCCTCCGATGAGAATAAGGGCTAAAACGATGCCGAGTGCGTGAATGGGGATGGTCGTTCGCATGACATCCTCCTTGGCTTGAGGCCCTTTGCCTGATTTCACCCTTTTGTGGGTGGGCTTTCTCTTTGTTGCTTAGAGCAACTGCTATGCCAACGAAGAAGTGCATGAATATCTCTGATTCGGGCGTGGCCAACCTATTGAGTTGTCAGGAATTAGCAGGGTGATGAGCCCGGTGTCGTCAGAATATACCTGTCAATATTCTGTCTATGATTTATCCGTTTGTGCACAATTTGTAAATATTTGACACCCTTATCAGGGAATGTATGAGGAACCGCCTAGTGCACTTTTTTGTGGGGACAGAAGCGGTGCCCTTTCTCTAGCAGATCACGGATGGGAAGGCTTCCCGGATGAGAAGGGTTGTGAACGAAAAGCGGATGAAGGGAAAGGGAAATGCCGGAGAGGCCTCAAGGAATCGGGAACCCAAAATACTGAATTTCTCAAAATGCCTATCACCAAGCGTAGGCTTCGGGGGCGGGGCCGCCCGGCCCCGGAAAAATGGCATCTAATTTTTTTAACACCTCTTTGGAAAGCGTTAAGTCGTTAGCACGCATGGTCCCCTTTAATTGGTCTACCGTTCTGGGACCAATGATGGGTGCCGTGACGGCTTGTTGATGAAGGAGCCATGCCAGGGCCACATGTGCAGGCGCTTCGCCTAATTCCCGGCAAAGCGTTTCGTAGGCTTCCAACCGTGACCGGAATTTTTCCACGCTCTTACGCAGATCTTCATCAGCCCGTCGTCCGCTTGTCGCGGGTGCAAGCGCCCCTGCCAGAAGGCCGCGCGCGACCGGACTCCAGGGAATCAAGCCAATGCCGTACGCTTCACAGGCTGGAATGACCTCAAGCTCGATCATGCGGTCATTTAAGTTGTATACACTCTGCTCCGCCACCAGTCCCAGAAAGTTGCGGTGTCTGGCCATTTCCTGCGCTTGCGCCAGATGCCATCCTGCAAAGTTGCTACTTCCGACGTATAAGATTTTCCCCTCGCGCATGAGTTGTTCCATGGCCTGCCAGATCTCTTCCCATGGAGTTTGCCGGTCAACATGGTGCATCTGATACAGGTCAATATAATCGGTCTGGAGCCGGCGCAAACTTGCTTCGCAGGCCCGCTTGATATGGAGTGCGGACAAACGAGATTGGTTGGGCCATTCCCCCATTCGCCCGAATACTTTGGTGGCCAGCACGACTTTTTCCCGGCGGTGGCCGCTTTGCGCCCACCAACGACCGATTATCTGTTCGGTAATGCCTTCCCCCACCTCCCAGCCATACACGTCTGCGGTATCAAAAAAATTGATGCCGAGTTCCAAGGCGGTATCCATGATGGTTCCACTGTCGGCTTCCGTGGTTTCCGGCCCAAAATTCATCGTGCCCAGACACAACCGGCTGACTTTCAATCCGGATCGACCAAGATGAACATATTGCATTCAGCCACTCCTTATTAAAGATGGAAGCTGCAGGGGAAAAGTCCTGCCGCACTCTAGCAAGAACGAATAAACCCCTTCCAGAAGAAGGGGGCACGGAACGTTGGAACAGGTCGGTGCTGGAGGTCTTATTTTTCCGGAACTGCTGTCTCTGTGCCGATTTTGAACTGCTTTTCCATTTGGCGTAATATGACCCCTCCTTGACGATTGTATTGGGAGACCCCATCCAACCCGGAAGTCCACCATGCCTACGTCGATTCAATATAGCATTGATAACGCTGATCGAATACGGTTTATTAATGAGGCGTGGTTACAGTTTGCCTGTCAAAATGCCGGAGGGCATCTGAATCGCGCGTTTATCATTGGAAAGTCCCTCTGGGGTTTCATCGAAGGGGAAAATCTCAGACAAACCTACGGGCTCATTTTTAAGGCTGTTCGCACAACACATCAGGCCGCCATACTCAGATTTCGTTGCGATTCCTCCCTGTGCCGGCGGTATTTTCAACTTACCGTGTCTCCTCTTCAGGAGGATGAACTCATGCTCTCGATCCACTCCATTCGTGAGATTTCACGAGATCCGGTTCTCTTACTCGATCCTGATGTGCAGAGGGGAGATCAGGTGCTCACGATCTGCAGTTGGTGTGTCAAAGCCTGGCTTCCGAACGACGAATGGGTGGAGTTGGAGGAAGCGGTTAATCGTCTTGATCTTCTCGGGAGTGGGGTCGTGCCACGCTTGAGACATGGGCTTTGCCAGGATTGTCAGGTCGATATCGAGAAGGAGTTGAAAAACCTGAGGTGACCAGGTAGAACAGTTATGGCGCTGTTCTTATTGGCAATGAAATCCAGATGCTCGAAAAAATCTGACATAGTGGTGTATAGTCCTTCAGCGTATTCGTGGACAAAAGGACGCAAATCTCTGTGACCGGTTGTTCGTTGTGAGATTCATTTATTGGTTAATTGGAGGGTAGTATGGCCTTAAAAAAGAAGTCGATCCGTCGCGCATCTAAAAAACGCACTCCTTCTCCTACCAAAAAACACACGCCTTCCCGGAAAAAAGGCCCAGTTTCCTCCAAAAAAGGGACCACCACTCGGAAAAAGGGAATAGCCAACAGGAAACATACGCCGCCCCAACGCATCCGTACTACTCGAGCACCGGGAGGCATCGCCAAAACCATTGAAGCTCTCAATGAACGCCTTGATATTATGCTGCCGGAAGTAATGTTTCGGATTGCCGCGATTGAGCATCTGTTAGTCAAAAATCAACTGTGCCTGTATGACGAACTCACCAATGCGCGGCAATTTATTCAAGAACAGGAACGGACGTAATCGGAATACCTAGACCAGAAGCCAGAATCAAATCCGAATGAGAGGCATGGACGATATTCACCCCTTGAGGAAGAAGGAAAGACTATGACCGTCGATTTCAAGGAAACCATTGGGCATTATATGCAGCGCGATCTAGAAGGGGTGAGCGAAGACACATCTGTGGTGAATGCGGCCAATCTCATGGCGGCACGACGGATTGGGAGTCTTGTCGTCCATCCGGCAGGACGGGAATCTCAACCTTCCAAAATTATCGGGCTCATTTCGGAAACCGATCTCCTTCGTAAGGTCATGGCCCAGGATCTGACAACGACAGGAACCAACGTGGGCCAGATTATGGCAAGCCCGTTACTCTCCATTCCCTCCGATCGAATGATGCTGGATGCCAGCCATTTCATGGAGAAGCATGGCATCCGGCATCTCTGTGTGACAGAAGGGAAGGCGATTGTCGGGCTGATTTCCGTTCGCGATCTGGTGAAACACTTTGTGTATGCCGAGAAGGGGCCGATTCGAGATCTTGATGATGTGTACCGGCCCCTCAGTGTGTTGATGCGTCGGAATATTGAAATGATCGATCGAGAAGCGACACTCTTCACCGTAGCCAAACGTATGGCTGACAAGCGGATTGGTGCCCTCATGGTCACACAGGCTGGGGAGGTGGTGGGAATTGTCACGGAGCGGGATTTGATCTACAAGGGGATGGCTCAGAACCGGGATCTGACTCAAACCAGGGTGGGTTCTGTGATGACGCAAACGCTGATCGATATTGACATCAACCGGACCGTGCATGATGCCAGCGATCTCATGGCCGAAAAAAATATTCGACATCTGCCCGTGACGGAAAATCATGTGATTGTGGGTATTTTGTCTGTGAGGGATCTGATGCGAATGATTTCCGTCAGAGATCGCCCCAGATTCCTCAATGAGCAATCATAAGTCTCCTCACCTTTGACAGGATTGATTTCATCAAATTAAGGAGCGCAACTATGGGGGCAACTCAAGCCTATGCCGCGTTGCAAGCCGGTGCCACGCTCAGTCCGTTCAGCATTGACCGGAGATCGGTCGGGTCGAATGATGTCCTGATCAAGATCGATTATTGCGGAGTCTGCCATTCCGACATTCATCAGGCACGAGACGAATGGGGTGGATCCATTTTCCCCATGGTTCCAGGCCATGAGGTGGTTGGCACGGTGACGAAAGTGGGGGCAAATGTTAGAACGGTTGGTGAAGGTGAGACGGTCGGGGTGGGGTGTTTTGTCGATTCATGTCGAACCTGTTCATCTTGCACCAGGGGCTTGGAGCAATATTGTGAAGCGGGCATGATCCTGACCTACAACGGCCTCGACAAAGATGGCCAGCCCAACTATGGCGGGTATTCCAGCGACATCGTGGTGCATGAATCGTATGTGCTCAAGATTCCTTCCTCTCTTCCGCCAGCAGGGGTCGCCCCGCTGTTGTGCGCTGGAATTACCACGTACTCTCCGTTGCGGCAGTGGGGTGTGGGGAAAGGCCAGAGGCTTGGTGTGATCGGGCTTGGGGGGCTTGGTCACATGGCTGTCAAATTTGGAAAGGTCTTTGGGGCGGAGGTAACCGTCTTTAGCCGAACTGAGCAAAAGCGGACTGAAGCGGAACGTCTTGGGGCTGGAGGGTTTGCTGCGACTTCGCAGAAAGGGACCTTCACGCGTTTGGCCCGTCAGTTTGATTTCATGATTGATACGGTCTCTGATACTCATGACTTTAATGCCTATCTGGAGTTGCTGAAAACTGATGGTACGTACATTGTTGTCGGTGCGCCAAGCGAGCCGATCTCCATTGGGGCGTTTCCGCTTATTTTGCGCCGTCGGCGTCTGGTGGGTTCCCTGATTGGCGGGATTCGCGAGACGCAGGAAATGCTGAATTTTTGCGGAGAGCATGGCATCACTTCCGATGTGGAAGTCATTTCCATTGATCAAATTAACGAAGCCTATAAACGGGTTCTGCGGGGAGACGTCCGGTTTCGTTTTGTCATCGATATGGCCACGCTAACTGAAACACCTATATGAAGAACGTTTGTCCAGGGACTGTTCTGTCCAAATATCTGCAACCTTTTCTAAGGATGTCTTTGTCCAGTGGCTCATGTCGCGTGAAGAGAAGGCTAGGTTTATTTCCATGCAACGTGTGAACGACTACGGGTTGGGGGAGGGAGTCTCGCTATTTTTTGTAAAATTTTTCTTTCCACAAAAAAGAGGGTTGCGATTATTTCAATTTTTGGTACCCTAGCACGTAAGGGAGATTGGCATCATGGGAATAGTGGTGCATCTCGTTATCCTTCTGGTGCTGATTTTTCCGACGGACAGTTTGGCCCGCCGCTCTTCTTTGAGTTCTGAACAAAAAACACAGCTCTCCCACATTCAAACTATCCGGGTTTCCGCTCTGGCGCTGACTGAAAAGGGGTTTGCGTCGCCTGAGCTTATTCTCCAGGTGGTTCAACGGCGATTCGAAGAATTGGGATTCCTGGTAGTCACGGATGCCTCGGAATTGCATGATGTGGAGTTTCATATCATTTGCGAAGAGCGAAAACACCAACAAAGCGTTCCTCGTTATGGCACTGATGCTGAGTTGACCAATACACCGGATCGGCTCTGGAATGGCCCGGCCTGCCAGTTATCCTATCGTCTGGAGGGTAGGGACCTGGGTTGGCACAAAGAAGTGCATCCTTCTAATAGGGAAGATGCCCTAATTCCGCGCGAGGAACAGATTCTAGGCACGGATGCCTCGGTCTTTGAACCACTCACCCGGGAACTTGAACGACTTGATTTTCCGGTGATGTTGCTGAGTGAATGGGGGCAGACGCATCGACTCGTGGTTTTGCTAACCGATCCCCAGACACCCCCAACCCGTCGATTAGTCATTCTTGATTTGCTCCGGCAATTTCCGGATTCTGAGGCTCTTCCCTATCTTCTGAAACTGATCGAACAGGGCCAGTATTCTGAGGAAGCGATTGGTGCTCTTTCAGGGCTTGGGCATGAGGTGGTTCCGCACCTGCAACACCTATTTGAAAGTCGGGACAGATCGGTTTTGATCCGAGCAGCTGCCGCCAAGGGATTAGGACGGATTATGCGAGCCGACGGAGATCCTGAGGTGACGACAGTTCTGCTGAAGTATCTCTCCAAGGCTGTGGCGGATATTAGGTCTTCCTCCGATATCGAATTTCCTGTGCTGACTGAAGTCGTATGGGCTGTCGGGTCCATTCACCATAAACCAACGGTCAAACTGATTAGCACCCTCCAAGACGAAATCTGGCTGATTTACGATAACTCACCTGAGATGAAGAAGCTGCGCGATGTGGTGAGCGTTGTCCACAAATATTTGGACTTCAATCAGATTTAAAAAGTGGATTCGGAGTGAGCAACTTGACAGTCCGGGGTAGCTGAAGAAGTACAACATACTGAGGGACAGTTGGATAATTTTTAATTCCCACCAGTTTCACCCCTAACCATTAACCCAATGAACTGGCTCATTGTTCTCACTTAGGTTGGTGGAAGTATGGGCCCTGCCCATTGCCCTTTGACGCGCTGAACATCTACAAGATTATTTGGGGGACCCAGATCAGCCATGAGTTTGGTGTCAATCCGTCCATGACTTACGTGCATTAAGCGTGGTTCACTTACGCCCAGCGTTTTAAACCAATACCATCCAGGACAGTTCGGTATGGTCTCCTTCCATACCGGAATGATGTGGCGCAGTTCACGTGCCAGTTTGGCTTGCACCTGGCTGGCGTCATGCTGCCCTAATAATGATCGAATACCTGCGTACAGTGCTTCCGCATGGGCGTGCAATGTCATAGTGTGAAGTATCCTTTCGTTTGGACATTCTTAAATGATCCTCTCCCAACATCCGTCATTTTCTTTCTGTCGCTCAAAGTCTCATGGTCTGGAAAGGATCTGTCGTGTCTTCAAGTTAAAGGGGATTGGGACGCAATAATCTGAAACCTCCTTCGCCTCACAAAACCGCCGATACACTACACTCTACCAGGGAACATTCCAGCATAGTGGTTCTCTTGACCGCCGACACATGGTTCATTCACGCATAAGATTAGGAGATACCATGGATTGGGTCATGTTTATGGGGTTTATCGCAGGAGCATGTACTTCCTCATCTTTTTTTCTCAGGCCAGTAAACTTGTGAAGATCAAATATACCCAAGATCTCTTCTTGAGTATGTGTTCGATCCTGACATCGGGGTTAATCCTCTGGACGGTTTATGGATTGATCAATCATGATTGGTTTCAACGGGAGGACTACTCCTTGGTTGCGTTGTAAATGGCGGCACCGTAGAATTTCATTTCCCGTGCCTTGTTGAAGGATATCAGTGCAGGCCCTTCATGATATTCTGATATTTCAGATATGGGTGCCTGAAGCATGACATCCATATGTCACTCGAGTAGCATTGTCAACCGTATTTTCACAACGATGCCGTTCTTTTGAAACCTCTTCCAGTCGCTTCTACCTGTGATGCGTCCTTTCTCTCTCGAGCTGTTACCTTAGCGATATTATGCTGATTCACGGTCTTCATTTTCGCAACCTAAAAGGGGATGTCTTTGGAGGGGTGGTCGCCGCAGTCATCGCGGTCCCTTTAGCCCTGGCATTTGGCGTCGCTTCGGGTGCCGGTGCGGCAGCGGGCCTGTATGGCGCAATCTTTGTGGGATTCTTCGCCGCGTTATTTGGTGGGACTCCTGCACAGGCTTCAGGGCCCACGGGCCCCATGACGGTTGTATTTGCGGGTCTCCTGGTCGAAATGGCCGACAACCTGCAACTGGTATATACGACCGTCATTTTAGGTGGTGTGGTCCTGATTGCCATGGGGATGTTAGGAATCGGGCGGTATATCCGCCTCATGCCCTATCCAGTCATCTCCGGGTTTATGAGCGGCATAGGGGCCATCATTATTATTTTGCAAATCGGTCCCCTCTTCGGGCATGAGGCTAAGCCGGGTGGGGTCATTTCCAATGTGATGGGTGTGGCGGAGTTTCTCACGCAACCCGTCCTGGATGCGGTCATATTGGCAGCAATAGCCTTGCTCATCACATATCTTACTCCCACATCTATCGGAAGAGTGGTTCCACCACCGTTACTGGCTCTTTTGCTCTGTACACCAATCGCGATCAGCTTTTTCCCTGATGCACCGGTCATTGGTTCAATCCCCTCGGATTTTCCACCATGGCATTTCCCTGCGGTTGAGATCGAGTTCTTGCCTCTCATGCTCGAAGGGGCCTGTGTCTTTGCCCTACTGGGTTCGATAGACAGTTTGCTCACGTCC
>JAGQKG010000120.1 GCA_020430245.1 Nitrospira sp. | reverse complement strand
AGTCTGCAGTCTCGGGCTTCAGCAGATGCCATCCTGGCCTTAGCTCTTGTTCATCACTTAGCTATTGCCAGGAATATTCCGTTGGTTCAGGTTGTCAATTGGCTAATCACGCTTGCGCCACAGGGGGTCATCGAATTTGTTCCGAAAAATGATCCTATGGTGCAAGAGTTGTTAAGTCTACGTCAAGATATTTTCCCTGAATACACCGCCGAACATTTCATGGCGCTTTTGAAAGAAAAGGCGGTGATCATTAAGAATGAAATCGTCTCAAAAAGCGGACGAGTGTTGGTGTGGTTTAAACGAATGTAATTCAGGACCTTGTCCCATGGTCGAATGTACGTGAGAATTTGAATCATCATGAAAGTTCTGAGGTGTCGCTGGAAAACACCTTGAATATTTTCCCACGCTTTCCTCAAAGACATTTTTTATCCTCACCATAAAAATCTGAATTTGGCCTAATCTCTGTTATCAGGGACCTAAATGACCACTTCATCCGATGAGTTAAATATGACCGGTATTCGTATGGTCCTTGTTGAATTTTTGCACCTGTTTGCTCTCGCGGGCTTTGCCATTGCCCAGCCGCTCTATGATCTTCTTGGGCAGAATCCCGAGTTTTTTGTTTCTCATAAAGCCGGTCCAGAGTTTATCATCAGTATGGTCTTTGTTCTTTCGATGGGTATGGCATTAGGGCTGGTGCTGCTTGAACTTGCCGCTTGGTCGGTTGGTGAGCGTGTTCGAAATAGCCTGCATGTGGTATTTGTCTTTGGTCTAGCGTTTCTCACCGTCCTGCCTCCGGTGCAGCGATTGGTGGATGGATCTGATCTCCTAATTGTCGGGCTTGCATTGCTGATTGGTTTTCTCTTTTCGGTCCTTTATGTTCGCTGGCAGGCGGTCCGGCTGTTTCTCACGGTGCTTTCACCCGTTGTGGTGGCATTTCCGCTGTGGTTTTTGTTGTTTACCCCTGTGGGGCGTCTTGTCATGCCGGATGCTATTGAGGTAAAGGCCCCAATTGCAATTGATAACCCGATCCCGATTGTCCTTGTAGTGTTGGATGAATTCAACATCACCGCGTTATTAGACGCTGAACGTCGAATCGATCCGGTGCGTTTCCCTAACTTTGCCGCTCTAGCGGCACAAAGTTATTGGTTTCCCAATGCGGTTGCAACGTATGTAGAAACCGCAACTGCGGTGTCTGCTATTTTAACTGGGCGGCAACCAAGAGCTGGTGCTCGACTCAACCCGACCGCAACAGATCATCCTCAAAATCTGTTCACAATGTTGGGAGACCGTTATGCTCTTAATGTAGTGGAGTCTGTGACAAGACTTTGTCCTCATAAACTCTGCAAGGAAGAAGATGCTGTTGCTGGTTCGTCTCTTCGTTACAAGTCATTTTTTGCAGATCTGGCCGTGATATTTTTACATATTATTGCCCCGCCACAATTAGGAAAACAGTTGCCCCCGCTCCACGCTCAATGGGCCGGTTTCGGCGAAGAATTGCTGAAGAAAGGGATTCTTGGGCAGAACGAGGGTAGTATTCTTCATCTTGATCTTGCTGCTGGGGGTGATAACTCAAGAGAATCGCAGATCACTTCCTTCCTTTCTCAAATTAAGGAAACCCCAAGCCCTGTCCTCCATTTTCTTCACGTCATCCTGCCTCATACGAAGTATGAATATTTGGTGTCTGGTCACCAATATTTTAACAAAGAACGATTCATTCCCGTCGGGTGGATCGATGGACCGGGTTGGGGAGGGAGGTGGATTGGAAAAGAATCCTTGATTCTCACGGCGTACCACCAATACCTCCAGCAAATTGGATATGTTGATCAGTTCCTAGGGAAATTGCGAGGTTCACTCGAAACGGCAGATCTTTTCGATAAGGCGCTCCTTATTGTGACAGCCGATCATGGTGTTTCCTTTCAGCGTGGGCTATCCATGCGAGAGGTACAAAAAGGAAATGAGAGCGACATTCTCAAGGTTCCCATGTTCGTCAAGCTGCCTGGGCAACGTGAAGGAAGCGTCCGTGAGCGGCTTGTCAGCGGAATTGATGTGTTGCCAACCATTGCCGATCTACTTGGCGTTAAGATCCCCAGGGAAATAGATGGGGTTTCCATGTTGGATAATAAAAACCCACCAAGGGACGAGATAGATTTTCTTGGTGTGGGAAAAATCAAATCCCAGGATCTGAACGGATTTCCTCGTCTCAAGTGGCAGGTTGATCATTTTGGAGAGCATACGGCACTCGACCGACTTGTGCCGAAGGGGCCGGCTTCAAATTTGATTGGACAAGAACTTGGTGATTTGGACATTGGTCACTCGTCTTCCCTGAAATACATAAATGAAAAACCTCATCAATTAGATCAGGTGAATCCTGAAAGCAGATACCTCCCTGCCCTTTTTAGCGGACAAATTATTGGAACGAGTCGCCGAAACATACCGATAGCTATTTCCCTTAATGACCGAATATGGGCTACTACGCAGGCATCCTTATGGGATGGAAATCGGAATTATTTTTCTGTTTTATTACCTCCTTCAGCTTTCCAGTCAGGCGAGAACAAAGCGAGGGTTTTTTTGATTGGAGATCATGATGCAGAATTAACTCCCATCCCCTTGGCAATGCAGGGGGCTTTGGATGAGCAGACAATGATCCGTTTGCATCACGAAGCCTCGGGGCAATTAAGGCTTGTGTTTTCCGGTGAGCGAGAGATCCTGGTCGATGTGGGTGAAAAGCATCTGACTGGGAATCTGGATCGTGTCATTCTTTCAGGGGAGTCATTTGTTGTGGAGGGATGGGCTGCCGATCTTGAAAAGAAGCAACCGGCTGAAGAGGTTTTCATTTTCGCAGATGAAAAATTAACGGCTAGTGCAGAAGTTGGAATCTCCAGACAAGATGTCGTTGAGGCGCATCAACAGAAGGCGTTGCTCCACAGTGGGTTCAGGATTAAAGTCCCGGTGAAAGTTCTCAACTCTTATCCAAGTGATATCAAATTAATAGTTGTCTCATTAAGCAACCGAGCATGGGAATTTCCCTTTTCTCCCCAACAAAAGCATTTTATTCGCTCCACGTTTGAGAAAGAGAATTTCAGCCAATGACCAGGCCAATAACGGCAAATCCAGTCATTAGTCGTTACAAGACCAAGCTATCGCTTAACCGGAATACAATAAGCACAATTGATTACATGAGAAACCGCTCCAGTTCTTGACCAATGCGATGGCCAACCGCGGAAATTCGAGCCCATATTGGATTGAATTAAGCCATCTGCCGGGATGGGTGGGGCATGCTTTGTTGGTTGGTATGGTCTGCATTCCATGGAAGGCAAACTTGTATTTGTTCGTTTAATTTCGGAGGAACTTATAGCTTATCCCTGCGATGGTTGTTGTTCATCAGTCAGGGGAAAGGGGTTGAGCCTGATCTCAAACGCATTGCATTCGAACTAATTGTTTATGATATTTCAATCGAGAGTTCCTGTTCGAGTTTTCGTTTAGTCTCCCGTCTCTTCGGCGAAGAGCATTCCGTGCAACCTTTAAAGCAAATGAAGCAGAATTTAGTTGTTGTTATGGGATCCACAATTGTTGCTATTTTTATAATGGAGGCCATACTGCGTGGGATTGGAATTCCGGTTAAACTTAACTCAGGTTGGGGATGGGAAAATTCGGCAGGTAGAAAATTGTCAAAATATAATGCTCTGACAACCAATCAATTTGGATTTCGAGGACAAACCATTGACTATCATCCCGATGACTATGTGGTGCTGCTTGTGGGCGATAGCCAGGTGGAGGCGTATGCCGGTCGGCCGGAACATATGCCTGAACAGTTTCTTCAGGAATTGTTAGCTAGTCAATTGCATAAACCAGTAAAAGTATTTTCTCTTGCCTCTTCAGGGTGGGGACAGGACCAACAGCTTCTGGCCATTCAAGCATACTTTAGGGACTATAGGGCCGACTTGGTTTTATTGTGGGCAACTCCAGGAAATGATTTTTGGGAAAATGCATTTCCAGATAGAAGTGCGACACCGCAGGCGGGACCCTTGAAGCCAACCTTTAGGCTGATAGATGATGAGCTGTATGGGCCTTATTTTACATCAGGGTCCTACTTGCATAATAGTGCCATTGCACAATTAATCGAGACGGTGATTGCGAATATACAACAAGAAACTTTGGAACAACGCATTCTTCGTCGGTGGCTTCAGGAAATGCCATCCTCCCATAAACACCACAAACTTGAAAATGAATATATATGTGAGGGACTGACAGTCATTAATCAAGTAGAGTTTTTTAACACGATATTTGATTTGAATAATGAAATTGGTTACATCGTAAAGTCTGGAGAAGATTTTTTGCATAGCAGGAGCCACTTTTCTCCTTTTATGATAGATCCATCGAGGCGAGATGAATATCTGATTGCGGTAACTGAAAGTCTTTTATGGCATGTAAAAAAGGAAGTTGAAAAGAATAAGGCAAAATTTCTTGTTTTCTATCCTGTTCGAGATGATTTTGATAAGCGAGGGTTGCAAATGGTTAAGTGTGTGACGGATTCTCAAGGGAATATCTTTAGAGTTTCCCTAGACTATATTAGCCGGTTAAGAGGGGTGATTTCCTCCGAAGACTTAGTTGTCTTCGATTTGCCAGGTGGTAACGAAATTGTCGTATCACCGAACGACAGACATTTAAATGATTTAGGAAACGAATTAGTTATGAAGAAATTGAGTCTAAGTCTGGTGGAGCGTTCGCTTATCAATCGATGATCATGTTTCTCCTTTGAGTCTTTGGCGATACTTGTGTTGCGCATCGTCCTGACAATATTCGTGTAACTGAGCATGATAAAAATGCAGGCATGAGGGCCTTCTTCGTCATGGAGGCAATGCCGTCGGAATATCCACAGAAGGCATGCTGACCTTCAATCACTTATTCGCGAAATGGTCTTTTCTTGAACAATTTTGGCGGTCACGGCAGGCTCCACGCCGTCGGCGGTAATTGTCTCGGATGGGCAAAATCAGAAGGAAATCCTTCCGCAAATGCAACAGGTGGGTGAAAGGATGGCAGGCAGCGATCAAAAGAATAGGCGTAGGTTGTGGCTAAGTGGGATTCAATGACGAATTCTGGATCAATGGAGGGTATTCTGAGTACTCCGAAGCTATGCTCTATCATCATTGTCACCTATAATTCCAGCTCATGCATCGGTGCCTGTCTGGGTCCCTTACTCAACATTTCTGATGTTGAGCTTGTGGTTGTGGATAATGATTCGAAGGATGGTACTTCAGCCAAATTGCAGAAAGATTTTCCGCAAGTCACCCTTATTGCCCTTCAAGACAATATTGGTTTTGGGCGCGCGTGTAATATCGGATTGGCGGCTTCGGGTGGATCCTTCATCCTATTTTTGAATCCGGAGACCATGGCGAGAGGCGGGGCCATTCGAACCCTTATCCAATTTTTTGAGGAGCATCCTCGAGTAGGAATTATCGGGGGGCGTCTTATTGACCCGTCTGGCCGGCCTTTGCAGTCGATGGGAGATACGCCTTCCCTGACTGACCTTGTACTGGACAAGCCGTTGGCCTGGATAGCTAAGCGTGTGGGATCTCAAGGATTCTTTCGTCGGATGTTAGGCCGGTGTTCGACAAAATTTCGCATGCCTCAAGAAGCGGAGCCGGTGGCATGGGTATCAGGTGCATTTCTTTGTTGCCGACGTTCAATCTTGGATAAAATCGGCGGGTTTGATGAAAAGTTTTTTTTGTATTATGAAGATGTCGACCTGTGCCTCAGGGTCACACAGGCTGGTTGGGAGGTGTGGCACGTTCCTGAGGCTGTCGTCGAGCATCAGTCCGGAGCTTCATTTGGAGGCGATCTTAATAAACAAAAAGA
This sequence comes from Nitrospira sp., assembly GCA_020430245.1. GTDB lineage: Bacteria > Nitrospirota > Nitrospiria > Nitrospirales > UBA8639 > Nitrospira_E. The sequence continues at coordinate 5,139 of JAGQKG010000120.1, read as the reverse complement.
GGTTTATTATGCTAATCAATATTATTTTTTCCGGAAACATTTTGGCCGTCTCATCGCATTTGCCTTATGGGTTTTGCAGAGTATTTATTCTCGACTAGGTCTGTACCGTCGCCTTGGGACCGACCGAATTGGCCGTGCTCAACTATAATGTCCATTCTAAGAATTCCAGAATGTTTGCTTGAGAAGCTAGGCACGTAATGCGGGTTCTCCAAATTGTTGCCGATGGTAAACCAGGTGGAGGAACAACTCATGTTCTACAGATTCTCAAAGGCCTACGGCACGCCGTTTCTTTTCAACTCATTACCGAAGACCAATCATATTTAATGAAAGAAGCCGGGGCTCTTGGAATTCCCTGTCAAGGGCTTCGTTTTTTCATTAGTCGGTTCAACCTTGCCATTCCTTTCCAACTTCGAGCGTTGGTTATGGCCCTTCGACCCGATCTGGTTCATGTCCATGGTGGACGTGCGGGGTTCTTCTTTGCATTATCCCTATTGAAGATCCCGATGGTCTATACCGTCCATGGATTTCATTTTATGGAAAAGTCACTGAGAATTCGCTGGATGGCGTTAACGGCAGAACGGTGGAATTTGCGACATGCTTGTCATTCAATTTTTGTGTCGAAATATGATGTGGCCCTTGCAGAAAATTTTCAATTACTGTCAGGTTGCGACAAACGGTCAGTCGTCTATCCTGGTCTTTCTTTGAAAAATCTTCCGCAGGCTCATCCTCGTAATCGCTTGCATATCGGGTTTCTCGGACGATTGGAATATCAAAAGGATCCTCTCTTGTTTTTAGAGATGATGGGGTTTTTGCCTGAGTATTCGGCCACGATTGTAGGGGATGGTGCTTTGGCTCCGATGATTAAACAGGAAATTGCCAAGCGTGGGCTATGTGGACGGGTTCAGATGGTTGGGGAGTTGTCTCATGGAGAGGCTCTAGAAATACTTGCTACTTTCAGCGTTGTGGTTTTGACATCCAGATGGGAAGGTTTGCCAATTTTGGTCATAGAATCTATGGGAATGGGAGTTCCAGTCGTGAGCATGAATGTGAGTGGATTGGAAGAGATCATTTATCACGAGGTCAATGGAATGCTGGTAGAAAAGAGGAGAGGAAAAGATCTTGCGGACAAGGTCAAAATCATTACAAACAATGAGGACCTCAAGATTTCCCTCATCAAGATGGCACAGGAGACTATTCAGGAAAAATTTTCTATCGAAAACATGCTAGCATCGATTCTGGGAATATATCACGAAATACCTGCCTCACATGTCGGTCATTGAGGATACACGTGAAAGTTGCATTGGTCCATGATTGGCTGACTGGTATGCGAGGGGGGGAACGGTGTCTCGAGGCGTTGTGTGATTTGTTTCCTGATGCCCCGATTTATACGCTGTTCCACGTGAAAGGCAGTGTATCGGATACGATTGAGCGGCATCCTATTATTCCGAGCTTTCTTAATAGAGTTCCATTTGTGAAAAACCGATATCGGTATTTGCTTCCATTCTTTCCTTCAGCCATTCGGCGAGTGGAATTCAACCAGTATGATTTGGTGGTTAGTTCGAGCCATTGCGTGGCCAAGGGCATTCGAGTGCCTCGTGAGACCTGCCATATTTCTTACGTTCATACCCCCATGAGGTATATCTGGGATGGATTTGATACCTATTTTGGAAACACAGAGCGTTGGAATTTTGGCAGGCTGGGGATGAGTTGTTTTCGAACGCGACTTCAGCAGTGGGATATAGAATCCAATGCCCATGTGAGTCATTTTATTGCCAATTCGCACAATGTGGCAGAACGAATTTCACGCCATTATGGGAGGTCGGCCTGCGTGGTTTACCCTCCTGTTGATTGGCAGACCTTTCAGGCGTCGCATCGCCATGAAGGATTTTACTTGATGGTCACAGCCTTTGCGCCCTACAAAAAAGTCGATCTGGCCATTGCCGCAGCGAATGAGCTGGCGCTTCCATTAAAAATTATTGGGCAAGGACAGGACGAGAAACGATTAAGGCGAATGGCGGGTCCAAGTATCGAGTTTCTTGGCTGGCAGCCAGACCATCGCGTCAGAGACTTTTACAGTCGGTGTGTAGCCATTCTCTTTCCCGGTGAAGAGGATTTTGGTATTGTGCCTTTAGAGGCCATGGCAGCTGGGAAACCCGTCATTGCTTATGGAAAGGGTGGAGCCCTTGAAACAATCGCTCCTCTCAATCCTCTGCCTAAACCGGGCGAAAATCATTTAGACCGTGGAGTTCAAAGGAGTGGACCCTCTTCTGTTCGGACGGGGGTCTTTCACTATGAGCAGTCGGTCCAAGCAATCATTGAAGCGATTCAGTTGTTCTCACAGCACCACGCCGATTTCGATCCGGATGCGATTCGGGCTCATGTTGAACCATTCGATCAGTCCCATTTTAAGCGGCAGATGGAGCAAATTATCATGTCTTGTTACCACGAATTTCGGCGCAGCCCACTATGTTGAAACGCCACAGTGAATTCTTAAAAAATCTGCTCTTCCTCTCGGATTTGATTGTGATTTGTGTGTGTTGGGTGGGCGCCTATTTTATTCGCTTTTCCGTGCCGCTGTTTCCTGTCACCAAAGGCATTCCTCCCCTTGACCCGTATCTCTGGCTTCTGTTGCCTATTGTGGCCGTATGGGGAATTTGTTTTTATTCATTTAATCTGTATCGACCTCGAAGGATGGGTTCTCATCTGGCGGAATTTGTAGACATTGCTAAGGCCAACACGCTGAGTATTTTGATCCTCGTCGCGTTGACCTTTTTCTCCAAGCCGTTTGAATTTTCCCGTTTGGTGATCATGTATTTTTGGCTATTGAACCTGGTGGTGTTGGGATGTTCTCGTATGATCTTCCGGGAAATACTCAGGGTTTTCCGGCGAATGGGATACAATCAACGCCAAGTGGTTATTATCGGAGCGGGAAAACTTGGGCAGAGGGTCGGAGATACGCTCAAAATGCATCCGGAGCTTGGGCTCCAGGTTCGCGGGTATTTGACCCGAAATGCCGAAAAAGTTGGGCAAATATTGGATGGGACGCCCGTGATTGGAACCTTTGACCAAGCGACAGATATTTTAACCAGCAATGTGGACATTGTATTTTTGTGCTTGCCGCCGGAAGTGGAATGTGAAGCTGAGGGATTGATGAAAATTCTGTCTGCCACCACAGCAGGAGTGAAGATTATTCCATCTATCTATGAGTTCGTGACGTTGCGTGCGGAGGCCGAAATGTTTGAGGGCCTTCCGATTATTACCCTGCAAGGTTCTCCTCTCTATGGGTGGAATTTGTTTTTGAAACGGATTGTTGATCTTTGTGGTGCAGCGGTGGCTTTGGTCGTGGCTTCACCAATCGCCTTGATAATTGCGGTGCTTATCAAGCTCACTTCTCCAGGTCCCGTCTTCTATCGGCAGACTCGGGTTGGTCTCGATGGGAAATCCTTTAGTATTGTAAAAATTCGGACCATGCGCATGGATGCCGAGAAAACTACAGGTCCCGTCTGGGCCGTAGCTCACGACCCACGCAGGACGCTCATTGGGACGTTTCTTCGACGGACCAGTTTGGATGAATTGCCGCAATTCTGGAATGTCTTAAAGGGAGAGATGAGTATCGTGGGCCCGCGGCCAGAGCGACCGGAGTTTATCGAAAAATTCCGGGCACAAATTCCCCAATATAACCTGCGTCATAAAATGAAAGCCGGGATTACGGGTTGGGCGCAAATTAATGGATTGCGGGGAAATACCTCTTGGGAAAAACGCTTAGCGTATGACATGTATTACATTGAACATTGGTCGTTATGGCTGGATGTCAAGATTATGATTATGACTCTTTGGAAGGGGTTGATACATCGGGAGGCGTATTAGCCTTTCACTCTTTGTGCGGCAACGCGGCACTTCTTCCATGTAAGTTTCTTGGCCAATGGGGTTGTATTTCCCTCCTCGTGATTTTCCCTGACATTTTTGGGGGCATGTATTTTTTTTATTGTGTGCAAGGACGTTAATGAGTCTTTCCAAGAAAAATTTGGAAGAGATGAGAGATGTCCCTCACGACTTTTTGAGTAAAAGAAACATAGAGGATATCATTTGATCCTTGTCCCCGCAGGAATCTCCTGAGACATATTAAGAAGTTCAAGGACCTCTTGATCTCCTGCCGCTAATACCATGCCTTGGGATTCAATCCCCATCAGTTTTGCCGGCTTGAGATTCGCCACGACGACAATGGTTCGACCTACCAATGCTTCGGGGGCATACTTTTTCCCAATTCCAGCCACGATCTGACGATGTTCGGTTCCGATATCCACCTGGAGCTTGAGCAGTTTTTCGGACTTTGGAACACGTTCTGCTGTTAAGACTTTAGCCACCTTCAATTGGACTTTTTGGAAATCGGCAATGCCGATCTGTATCACCTCGCTGGGTGGGGACTGCGGTTGGGTGGATGAAACGGGCTGAGGTGTTTCCATGGGTGTCCTGCTTGGGTGAATAGGCGTTGTATGTTCGGGACTCTTTTGGGAGTCCGATGGACGGCTATCTTTTCTGGGAAATAGAGAAGCGCCTTTACTGGTTTGATTCTTATAGAGGTATGCTCCCCAATGAGGGAATTCTTGCAACACGGGTGTGGAGAAATCCATCGATAATCCCAGTCGGGTCTTCATCGTTTCGGCGATCTGTGGCATAAACGGGTATACGGACACCGTGAGAAATCGCAGCACCTCCGTGAGATGAAACAGGACCGTGTGAAGGCGAGGGGTCTGACCAGGATCTTTGGCCAATATCCACGGAGCGGTCTTATCAATATATTGATTAGCTGACTGGACCAAACCCCACATAGTTTCCAGTGCCCGATTAAATTCTAAGTGGCGAAGATGCGTTTCAATGGAGGGGATGAGGGATGAAGCTGCACGTTGGAGTTGACGATCCTGATCGGTTTCCTGGTTAGCGTCGAGTTGAGGAACGGTGTTGTTGGAAAAATTCGCCAGCATCGTAAGAGTTCGGGACAGCAGGTTGCCAAGATCGTTGGCCAATTCAGCGTTATACCGGCTACCGAATGCCGTGATAGAGAAATCTCCATCCTGGCCGAATGGTACTTCCCTCAACAGGAAATAGCGAAAGGCGTCAGCGCCGAATTCTTTGACCACG